>JBEGNG010000192.1:0-5727 GCA_041182645.1 Planctomycetota bacterium | reverse complement strand
CGCGTGTGGGCGTGCAGCTTGTCCTCGGCCGCGAAGTTGGGCACCGCGATGAAGTCGATGCGGTCGCCGAAGACGCCGCGGATCGCGTCGAGCTGTTCGAGGTGCGTCATCGAGTGCAGGCGCTCGATGCCGTAGAGGTCGCAGCACTCCCGGAGCAGCGTGGCCGCGCGGGCGCCGTTCACGTGCAGGTGCGCATCGATGATCGGGACGCAGGGGGTGCCGAGTGCCCGGGCCTCGGCGCGGTAGTCGAGCCCGAAGCGGTTGGATGCCCCAGCGAAGCGTCCCGTGGCCGTGGATCCAACACCCATGGCGTGGATGCTAGGCGCATGGGGCGCCGACGATCCGGCGACCTGGCGCAGTCGTTGGTCAGCGCTTGCGCGCGCCGGAGCCCGAGGCGCGGGATGCACCGCGCGAAGCGGCCTTCTTGGCGACCGGCCGGATGCGGCGCGGGGCTGCCTTCGGCGTCGCACTGCGACGGACGGGTGCACTCGGCACCGGCTCGAGCGTGGTGGTCGGCGGGAGATGGCGCGTGCGGAATGCGGGCTTCTCAGGCGCTTCGACGGGGCCTGCGCAGAGGCATGAGCCTGGTGCATGCATCACCTGCGCATGGTGGACCATGCCCACGTAGACCTCGAAGTCGGCGTCGATGTCGAGGTGTCGCACGAGCTCGCAGTCGAAGAACGCGTGCGCGCGTTCGGGCACCACACCGCGGCTCGGAGCCGTTCGGTGGGGGATGCCCATGAATGGATCGCCGCCGTGGTCGGGTGCACGCGCGAACATGCGCCGCAGGAGGGCCTCCTCCTTGGGGAGCACGCTCAGGGTGAAGTTGCGGCTGTCACGGATCAGCGGGCTGATGACCTGGCCCTTCTCGAGGGCGACCATCAGCATCGGCGGGTGCATGGCGCATTGCTGCACGCATCGGACGATCACGCCGGTCCGGATCTCGCCGAACGTGGCGGTCAGCAGCATGGCCGCGTTGGGAATGAGTGCCAGGGCAGGATCGGCGAGGGGCCGCGAGAGCGGGGGGCGGTCAGTCAGCATGCAATCTCCCGTGGTAAGCAACGGGCCGGACGGCCGATTGTGACCTAACTAACGCTGTTTTCAAGACTTAGGTTCTTGGTTCGCGAGGATTATGGCTCAGGTGGGGCAGACTTGAGAAAAATTGGGGCAGTGTGTTGCATGGTGGGGCTAAGTGTCGTACAGTGGGGCACGAGGTCACTTGAGTGCTCTTCACGTCCACCTACATCCACAGCCTCGACGCCAAGCGTCGTCTGGCGATCCCCGCCCAGTGGCGGGCTCGCCTGGACCCCACGGTCCACGGGGCTCGGATCATGGTGTCGCCCGGCTCTGGTGGCCGGCTCTGCCTCTGGACGGAGAAGGAGTTCGAGCTGCAGGCCGAGCCGTTCCGCTCGGGCCTCGTGAACGATGCCGCGGCTGCGCGTCGGGCGACCATCCTGTTCAGCAACAGCGATGCGCTCGAGGTGGATACCGCAGGCCGGGTTCGGATCCCGGATCGGCTGCTCGACCTCTTCAAGCTCGAGGACAAGGTGGTTCTGCTGGGGGTCGGGGGTCGGCAACCACATCGAACTCGTCAGCGCGTCGCAGTACCAGGAACCGACGCTGGAGGACATCACGGGCATGCGGTGAGCGCCTCGCGCGCGCTGCAGCCCGAACAGACGCACCAGGACGGTGCATTGGGTGCATGGATCGCACCCATCAAGGGCACAGGGAAGGTGTCCTGAACCACTGGAACCCGCCTGCACGGACGCAGCCTGTTCCAGACTCTCGACCGAACCACGGATGGTTCGGGCCACAGCCAAGGATGGCGGTGGCAGCCTCAAGGATGAGGCACCATGGGCGAAAGCCCGTTTCCGTCGATGCCCCTGCACCTCACAAGGGTGCAGGGGCATTTTTATGGACTCTCATAGATAACCCGCTGCCGGAACTCGACTTTTGTTCATCTCGGGTGGGGGGAATCCCGAAGGAGGGGGGTACCCTGAAATGGTCCGGGCGCGTTGCCCGGGTCAGCCACCGCACGGTGCGAACGGATGCGCGCGGTGGCCAGTCTGGGCAGGAGGTCCGCAGTGCTGGTCATCACCCGTCACGTCGGCGAAGAAGTCATCATCGGAAACCCCGCGGCTCCGCTGGGGACGATCCGTATCGCTGCGATCAAGGGTGATCGCGTCCGCATCGCGTTCGATTTCCCCCGCGAGATGCCCGTCCACCGCAGCGAGGTCGCCAAGGAGATCCTTGCCGAGCAGCAGCAGCGTCGGACCGACATCGCCGGCCGCATCACCGAAGACGGCACCGCCGGCGCCTGACGCGCCCGGCGCCCAAGCCGATCAGTTCACCGAATCCACCGACGCGATGTCCGGGATCCGCTCCCGGAGCAGCCGCTCGATGCCCCCACGCAGCGTCATCGACTTGCTCGGGCAGGTCACGCACGCGCCGAGGAACCGCAGCAGCACCTTGCCGCCGTCGGCGCTGACGAGTTCGACGTCGCCGCCGTCGTCCTGGATCCCGGGGCGGACCAGGTCGAGCACCGCGCGGACGCGATGGTCGAGTGGTTCGCCGGTCGGGGAGTCGGCGCGAGTCGCCATGCCGGCAGTGTAGTCAACCACCCACTCCGTACACTCCCTGCATGCGCACGGCCGCGCCGATCGTCCTCGTCCTTCTCCTCGGAGCGTGTGCATCGGGTCCGATCGGTGACCCTCAGGGCGTGCTGGCCACGCCGGATGCGCTGCCGACCCAGCACATCAGGGCCATGGAGCAGCTCGATGCCGCGCCGACCCCGGAGTACATCCAGCAACTGAAGTCGATCGTCGTCTCGACCGGCTACGTGCAGCAGATCCGCGAGCAGGCCTTCGAACGCCTCTACCGGCTGGACAAGCGTGCGCTCGAGGAGGCGATCGAGGTCAACCTCGCCCGCATGACGGCGCTCGAATGGCGGCGCACGCTCTGCGAACGCATCGCCGAGCTGCGGTGGACGGAGCTGGTGCCCGCGCTCATCCGCGCATGGGCCTCGCCGGTGCCCGGGTGGGACGACAAGCCCAAGGAGCGTCCCGAGCGCCTCGCGTTGGTTGCGCTCTACGGCGAGGACGGCATCGTTCCGGAACTCTTCCGAACGATGAACGATCCGGCGGTGCGCCAGCAGGAGAACCTGCGCATGCGCTGCTGGGAGCTCCTCGTGGCCCAGGGACAGCAGGACCGCCTGCTCGCCGAGCTGTCGGCGACCGAACCCGCGAAGGGCGACGCCCTCATGCGCGAACTCAGGACCGGGGTGCTCGAGCTGGGCATCATGCCGCGGAACAAGGAGGAGATCCTCTGGATGCGCGCGCTCGTGCAGCCTTCCCGCGCGGACTTCCTGGTCCGTGCCAAGGCGGCCCTGGGCAAGATCCCGGAGGGCACGCGGCGTTCGCTCGAGGTGCGGGAGATCCCGGTGGCGATGGCGGTCGTCGAAGGGTGGCCCGAGCTTGCGGCGAAGTCGAAGGAGGAGCTCTTCGAGCAGGTCCGCGCCACGATCAAGCCCAGTCGGCACGCTCCGAACTTCGATGGATTCGAGGGCAAGTTCAGCGAAACGCTCTACGACCAGCGCGACCGGCTCACCTGGGGCGACTGCGCCCTGATCCTCGTGCTGCACCGGGCCTTCGAGTCACCGGACCTTCGACGCCACCTCTTCGAGATCGGCGACCGGGACGTGAACGACCGCGGCACCGAGTACGGCGGGATCCTCCGGCTCGATGGGCAGGGGCGGATCGAGGCCGTGGAGTTCGTACCCCGCGTGCGTGGCAGCGACGTCCGGTTCGAGGCGAGCAAGGAGATGTTCGATGCCGGCTACACCGGCCTCTCGCACTTCCACTTCCACGCGCAGTCCTACGACAACGGCCGCTACGCCGGCCCGCACATGGGCGACTTCACGTACGCCGATGCCACGGGCGTGAACGGCATCGTGCTCTGCTTCATCGACAGCACGACCCTGAACGTCGACGTCTACCGCCGCGGCCGCGTCGTCATCGACATGGGCACCATCAAGCGGCCATGACCACGCTGCCATGACCACGCTGCCATGAACACGCTGCCGTTCACCAAGATGCATGGCCTCGGCAACGACTACGTCTACGTCGACGGCTTCCTGCACACGGTGGCGGATCCGGCGGCCCTCGCCGTGGCGGTGAGCGATCGGCACCGGGGCATCGGCAGCGACGGGCTGATCCTGGTGCTTCCGCCCGAACCTGGCGTGGATGCGCAGGTCCGCATGCGGATGTTCAACGCCGACGGCAGCGAGAGTGCCATGTGCGGCAACGGCGTGCGCTGCGTGTGCAAGTTCGCCGTCGACCGTGGGATCGCCTCGGCGAACCCCCTGCGCGTGCAGACCGGCCGCGGCGTGCTGAGCCTGTCGTGGACGGCCGGGAGCGACGGCTCGGTCGAGTCGGTCAGCGTCGACATGGGGGCCCCGATCCTGCCGTGCGCCCGTGTGCCCGCGGCCTGGCCTGGACTCGCCCCGCATGAGCCCGTGGTGGCCAACGCGGTGCTCGCTTCTGCCCTGCGGTCGACCGTCGGCGCCGGACCGTGGGGAGCCCTCGATCCAGTCGCGACGCTGGTCAGCATGGGCAACCCGCACCTGGTCCTCTGGTGTGCCGACGTCGGTGCGGTGGATCTTGCCGTGATCGGTCCGGTGCTGGAGCGGCACCCCGCGTTTCCCGAGCGCATCAACGTGCATGTGGTGCAGGTCATCGACCGCGGCCACGTGCGCATGCGGACCTGGGAGCGCGGCAGCGGCATCACGCAGGCCTGTGGCACCGGCGCGTGCGCCGTGGCCGTGGCGGGCGTGCTCGAGGGGCGCACGGACGGTGTCGTGCAGGCCTCGCTGCCCGGTGGCGAGCTCCGCCTGTCGTGGCCGGGCGGCTCGGCCAGCGTGACCATGCTCGGCCCCGCGACGACCGTGTTCGAGGGATCCTGGGTGCACGATGGTGCGGTGGTGGGCGCATGAGCATCGCTTCACCGGCGACCGATCGCACCGTGATCGACGCCGTGCGTTCGCTCGAGCCGGCGGCGCGCGCGGAGTGGCGGGAGTTGGTGGACCTGGAGTCGCCCTCGTCCGACACCGCGGCCCTCGGTCGAACGCTCACGTGGATCGATGGCCGACTGGCTGCCTTGGGCGCCGAGCTCGAGCGGATCCCGGCGCCGCCGGCCTTGGCACGAGTGGGTGCTCCCGATGGCACGAGTGCGGGGGCTGGGATCACGGTGGCCCGGCGCAACGGCGATGCCGCAGGACGGATGCTGCTGGGTGTCCACCTCGACACGGTGCACGAGCACTGGAGCGGACCGACATGGGTCGAGTCCGGTTCGCGGGTCACGGGGCCCGGCGTCGCTGACATGAAGGGTGGCGTGATGGTGGCGCTCCTGGCCCTCCGGGCACTGGACCAGGCGGGCTTGCGCGACATGGCCTGGACCTTCATCGCGACGACCGACGAGGAGACCGGTTCCTGGGCGAGTCGTGAAGGTTCCTGGGCGAGTCGTGAAGCGCTCGCCCGGTTGGCGCCCGGCCATGCCGCAGCGTTCATTCCCGAGCCGGCCATGGCGGATGGATCGGTCGTGGCGCAGCGACCCGGAAGCGCGCGCGTGACGATCGATGCAACGGGACGGGCGGCGCACGCTGGGCGCGATGCGACGCGCGGCATCAGTGCCGTGACGGCGCTCTGCGAGTCGGTCGCGGCGGCTGCACGG
>JBEGNG010000191.1:0-4083 GCA_041182645.1 Planctomycetota bacterium | reverse complement strand
AAGAGCAGCAGTCTCGCGCGAACGAGGCATGCCCGGCGCCCCAAGGGAGCGACGGCCGCGAAGAGCAGCAGTCTCGCGCGAACGAGGCATGCCCGGCGCCCCAAAGGGAGCGACGGCCGCGAAGAGCAGCAGTCTCGCGCACCAGCGCCGCGCCGGCTCGCCGAGCATGAAAAGGGCCCCGCTCCGAGGAGCGGGGCCCGAGACGCATGTCGTGATGAGGCTGGATCGTCGATCGGCGGAGGCCGATCAATAATCCATGTCGCCCATGCCGCCGCCCGGTCCGGCCGGGGCCTTGGCCTTCTTCTCCTTGATCTCGGTGATCGCGCAGTCGGTGGTCAGCAGCAGGCCGCTGATGCTCGCCGCGTTCTGCAGCGCCACGCGCTCGACCTTGGTCGGCACGATGATGCCGGCCTTGACCAGGTCCTGGTACTCGCCGGTCGCGGCGTTGAAGCCGAAGCTCGGCTCGGTCGATTCATCGACCTTCTGCGCGATGATCGAGCCGTCGAGGCCGCAGTTGGCCGCGATCTGCTTGATCGGTGCGCTGAGCGCGCGCAGGACGATGTCCACGCCGACCTTCTCGTCGCCCTCGAGGCCCTTCTTGAGCTTCTCGAGCGCCTTGCGGGTGCGCAGCACGGCGACGCCGCCACCGGGGAGGATGCCCTCCTCGACGGCCGCGCGGCACGCGTGCAGTGCATCCTCGACGCGGGCCTTCTTCTCCTTCATCTCGACCTCGGTCGCCGCGCCCACGTTGATCTGGGCAACGCCGCCGGCGAGCTTGGCCAGGCGTTCCTGGAGCTTCTCGCGGTCGTAGTCGGAGCTGGTGGCATCGATCTGGCCCTTGATCTGCTCGATGCGGCCCTGGATGTCCTTGGTCTTGCCGGCACCCTCGACGATCGTGCAGTTGTCCTTGTCGACGGTGATCTTCTTGGCGCGACCGAGGTCGGAGAGGTTCAGGCCCTCGAGCTGGATGCCGAGCTCTTCCATGACGGCGGTGCCGCCGGTGAGGGTGGCGATGTCGCCCAGCATCTCCTTGCGACGGTCACCGAAGCCGGGCGCCTTGACGGCGCAGATCTTCAGCACGCCGCGGAGCTTGTTCACCACGAGGGTGGCCAGCGCCTCGCCGTCGATGTCCTCGGCGACGATGAGCAGGCTCTTGCCGCTCTCGGCGATCTTGCCGAGCACGGGCAGCAGGTCCTTGGCCGAGGAGATCTTCTTCTCGTGGATGAGGACGAAGCAGTCCTCGAGCACGCACTCCATGGTCGCCTGGTTGGTGACGAAGTGCGGGCTGAGGTAGCCCTTGTCGAACTGCATGCCCTCGAGGAGCTCGACCTCGGTCTCGAGGCTCTTGCCTTCCTCGACGGTGATGACGCCGTCCTTGCCGACCTTGTCCATCGCCTCGGCGATGATCTTGCCGATGGCCATGTCCTGGTTGGCGCTGCACGAGCCGACCTGGGCGATCTCGGTGCTGTTCTTCACGGGCTTGGAGAGGCGCTTGAGTTCATCGACGACGACGCCGACCGCCTGGTCGATGCCGCGCTTGACCGCGTTGGCGTTGGCGCCGGCGGTGATGTTCTTCAGGCCTTCCTGGTAGATCGCCTCGGCGTAGACCGTGGCGGTGGTGGTGCCGTCGCCGGCATCCTTGCTGGCCTTGCTGGCGACTTCCTTGACCATCTGGGCGCCCATGTTCTCGTAGGCGTCCTCGAGTTCGATCTCCTTGGCGACGGTGACGCCGTCCTTGGTGACGGTCGGGGCGCCGAAGGACTTCTCGAGGATCACGACGCGGCCCGACGGGCCGAGGGTGACCTTGACGGCCTTCGCGAGCTTCTGCACGCCGCGGAGGATGCGCTCGCGGGCGTCGGTGTCGTATGCGATCTGCTTTGCTGCCATGGTGGTGTTCCTTGCTGGTTGGTGTGGTTGGGTGATGCCGGGGCCGCGTCAGCCGATCTCGATCCACGCGACGCGTTCGGCGTCGAAGACGTAGATGTGCGAGCCGTCGGTGACCTTCACGAGGCCATCGGATTCCTGGGGCACGAGCAGCGCGCGCTTGACGATGCACGGGTGCGAGCCTGCGAACTCGATGCGCAGGTCACGCTGGCCGTTCAGTTCCTTGAGCGCGGTGCGGAGTGCGGTGGAATCCATGGTGGCGCCGGCGTTGGATCAGTCGATGACGCCGAGGATGTCTTCCTCGGTCATGATCAGGAAGGTCTCGGTGTCGATCTTGACTTCGGTGCCGCTGTAGGCGCTGAAGATGACCGTGTCGCCCTTCTTGACGCTGAAGGGCATCCAGGTGCCCTTGTCCTTGTTGAGCACGCCGTTGCCGAGGGCGATGACCTTGCCGGTCTTGGGCTTCTCCTTGGCGGTCTCGGGCAGGAAGATGCCGCTGTCGGTCTTGGTCTGTGCTTCCTCGCGCTTGACGAGGATCTTGTCTCCGAGGGGACGAACCTTCATGTGTGAATCTCCTTTGGGTCGTGTGAAACGGAAGGATGAGCGCGCGCTCACCCGGGGAAATGCCCGCCGCGGGGAACGCCCACGGCGGGCTGCAGAGGCCAGTGCCCCGCGTAGTGACGCTGCACCACGCGGCGGAGGGTGTCGAGGAAGGTCTCGAGCGAGCAGCTGCGCTCGAGGACCGCGAAGGCTCCCTCATGGAGCGCGTCGCGCAGGGATCGCCCCTGGTCGCGCAGCGAGGGCTGGGGTGGGCGCACGACCACGGTGGGCGGCGGTGCATCCATGCGGCGCAGGATCTGCAGCACACGCGGGCCGGCGGACTCGCCGGCGGTGCCATCGACCGGCAGGCCGATGTCCACCACGGCGATGTGGATCCTGACCTGACGGACGACGTGGTCGCTTTCGGACAGATTTCGAGCCCTCAGGCAGCGAATGCCCTGCGGCTCAAGCAGCCGGGGGAGCAGGTCGGCAAAGGTGTCATCGCGCCAACCGCCGTAGGAAAGCAGGAGATTCAGGTGCTTTCTGCCGTCATCATGCTGTGAAAGCACGTGATCGTTCGGGCTGATGTAGCCCGAGTCACTGCTATGGAACCGAAGCGGCGAGCGCATGACGTCGGGGGCCTAGCAAAGGGTGTGCCGAATGATGGCCAAATCAGGATGGCCGCAGGCTGATCATTTGCTTATAGGACTCTTGTTTGGTGGGTGCACGATGCTCCGACCGACAGCCCAACACCAACACCCAGCGCCCTCCGCCGACACGGGTCGGGCGTGATGCACAGCACGCGCGCTGACTCTGCCCTAGCGTCCCGCCGATGAGCACGATCGAACGCCCCATCGGCCGCCTGTTTGCTGATCCCGCCTCCGCCATCGGCAAGCGGGCGGTGATCAAGGGCTGGGTCCGGACCCGCCGCGACAGCAAGGCGGGGCTCTCCTTCGTGCACGTGAGCGACGGATCGTGCTTCGACCCGATCCAGGTCGTGGTGCCGAACACCATCGCCAACTACCAGGCCGAGGTGCTCCGACTGACCGCAGGGTGCTCGGTGATCTGCCGCGGCGAACTCGTGCCCAGCCAGGGCAAGGGCCAGGCCCTTGAACTGCAGGCCGCGTCCATCGAGGTGGTCGGATGGGTCGAGGATCCGGACACGTATCCGATCCAGCCGAAGCAACACAGCTTCGAGTACCTGCGCGAGCAGGCACACCTGCGGGTGCGCACGAACACCTTCGGTGCCGTGGCGCGCGTGCGGCACTGCCTGGCCCAGGCGGTGCACCGCTTCTTCCACGCGCGCGACTTCTACTGGGTGCACACGCCGATCATCACCGGCAGCGACTGCGAGGGCGCCGGCCAGATGTTCCGCGTGAGCACGCTGGATCACCTCAACATCCCGCGCACCCATGAGGGCAAGGTCGACTGGAAGGTATGTCTTAACAAACGGAGATAACCAAGAAGTCGGATTCATAGTACGTAACAGAACAACAGATGGCACAACGCCAGTGACCTTATTTGCTGATGGAGCATCTGCAAGGCTCACAATACCGTCTGGAAAAATACTACACGCGACAGTTCAGATCCTAGGCAGTAAGTCAGACGGGAGCGCTGTGGCCTCGTATATGCGGCAGGTGACGATTAAGAATGTCGGTG
>JBEGNG010000190.1:0-6280 GCA_041182645.1 Planctomycetota bacterium | reverse complement strand
TGAGCAGCATGCTCGCCAGGCGATCCGTGTCGTGGCTGTCGAAGAGATTCTGTGCCGCGTAGGTGACCTGATCCGGGTACGAGCGGCGCAGGTCGGCCAGGCGCGCATCCATCTCGCTGACCGGGATCGCATCCTTGCCCTTGGCCAGCCACGGCAGCACGGCCTTGGCGAACGGGTAGTTCATCAGCGCATCGAAGCAGCGGCCGTCGACCCACTCCGGTTCGACCGTCCAGATCTCGCCGACGATGTACGCCTGCGGATTGATCGACCGCACATGCGCGCACCACTCGCGCCAGAAGGCGATCGGCACTTCCTGCGGCACGTCGAGTCGCCATCCATCGACGCCGTCGCCCGGGTCGCCGTCGCCGTCTGGGTCCATCCAGCGCCGCGTCACGTCCATCAGGTGCTTGCGCAGGCTCGGACTCGCCAGGCCGTCCTTGTCCTTTCGGAACGCCGGCAGCTCACCGAAGCCCGCCCAGCCCTGGTAGACGAACGGTTCCCACGAGGTGATCTCGAACCAGTCGGCGTATGGACTCGCCTGGCCCCGGGCCTGCACGTCCTTGAACGCCGGGTGCGCCGTGCCCACGTGGTTGAAGACGCCGTCGATGATGACGCGGAAGCCCATCGACTTGGCTTCCTTGAGGAACTCGAGGAACAGCCGATCCGTCGGCGTCCAGGTCCAGGTCGATGGATCGAGCAGGTCCTCCTTCGCCTCGGCGACGGCGTAGTCGCCCTTCACGCCGAAGTGCTCGTCGATGTGCAGGTAGTTCGTCGCGTCGTACTTGTGCGCGGTCTTCGCCTGGAAGACCGGGTTCAGGTAGATCGCGTTCACGCCGAGCGACTTCAGGTACGGAAGCGCCCAGCGCAGCCCCTGCAGGTCACCGCCGTACTTGCGCGAGAAGACGAAGTGGTCGAAGAAGGTCTGACCGTCCTTCCCTTCCCACTCGCTCGGCTCGTACCAGGCACTGCGCCAGGGCCGCACCGGCTGCGGATCGTTCGATGCATCGCCGTTGCGGAAGCGCTCGGGGAAGACCTGGTACCAGATCGCGTGCTTGGCCCACTCGGGCGTGGTGAAGGCGGGCGTCGGCGCCAGCGAATAGGTCATGGGGTCACGCACAGTCATGGTTCCGTCGGAGAGGAGGAAGGTATAGGCCGTACCGCGTGGTGCGCGCACGGTGCCGGACCACCAGGCGAAGGCACCCCTGGTGGGTTCCTCGGCGAGGTCGACCCAGTCGACGCCATCGACCGCCACACGCACGCGCTCGACGTCGCCGGCCAGCGTCCGCAGGCGCAGCATGGTGGTGCCGTCGGGCATGGCGCACGCCCCCAGCGGCGCACGGGGCTCGTGGCGGATCGCGGCGGCCTCGATACGACCGTCGCCGCGCGTCCCGCGCGCGGACTGCAGCGCGGCCTGAGCACCGAGCCGGAGCACGGAGTTGAATCCCCCGTGCCCATCGGGTTCGCGGTCGTCGTTGACGGGATCGGGGACCCACGACACACCGCCCCCGGGCGGGGTGAGCACGAACTTGTAGCGCGCCGTGCCGTCGATCACGACGCGCGCGCGCCAGACGCCGTCGGCGCCGCGCTGCATCAGGTGCGAGGACGCACTCCAGCGGTTGAAGTCCCCCGCCACCGCCACCTGCTGCATCGGCGATGCCGGCCGGAACGAGAGTTCGACCTGCCAGGATCCGTCGGCCTGCCGCGTCGCCTCGACCGAGGCGGGGAGCTTCGGCGCCGCGAGTGCGCTCGTGGCCATCGGCACCTCGGGCGGGAACGGCGGCGCGACGATCGTGGCGGCGCCCAACGCACCGGTACCGCCCCCAGCGCACGCGATCGCCACGGCCAGTGCAACGTTGAACGACGGAGTCCGCATGCGGGTTTCCTATACTAGGTCGATGCTGCGCGACGGTCGCACGAGTCCAGGCTCTTGGTGGCGCATCGGGGCCGTGATCGTCGTCGCCGCCATCGTGGCCTGGGCGTTCATGCACGTCGCCGTGCGGGAGTGGAGGCGCACCCGGTCTCCGGATGCCCGCACCGAACTCGTCGTCATGCACTGGTCGGGTGATGGCGGCCAGGAAGAGGACCAGATCGTCGATGCGAGCCTGCGTGCGTTCGAGGCGGCCAACCCCTCGATCCGCGTCCGCCGAGTGAATCCCGGCGACGCAGGCAGTTTCTACACCAAGCTCATGACCATGCTGGCGGCAGGCGAGCCGCCGGATGTCTTCTACGTCGGCAACGAACGCGTGCCGAGCTTCGCCGACATCGGGCTGATCCGCCCGCTCGAGCCGTTCCTCGAGGCTGACCGCGCTGCGAACGATCCCACCGCGATCGACCTGGCCGACTTCTACCCCGCCACCGTCGATGCGTTCCGCTTCGACGGCACCGCGAGCGGCAAGGGCGCGCTCTACGGGATCCCCAAGGACTTCACGACCGTCGGCTTCTACCTGAACCTCGATCTCTTCGAGCGCGCTGGCGTCCCCGTGCCGGGCAACGACTGGACCTGGGACGAGTTCATCGCGGCGGCGCGCGCGATCGGTCGGCTGCCCGATGCCACCGGCAGCGAGTTCGTCACCTGGGCAGCCATGCTGCGCGCGTACCTGATGACCGAGGGCGTCGACGTGAAGGGCGCATCGTTCGATGACCTCACGATCGAGGATCCACGCGCGGTCGCCGCACTCGAGCGCCTGCGCGCCTGGCGGCACGACGAGGACAACACGCTCACGAGCGGCAAGAGCAAGATCGCCACCGGTTCGAGCGTCTTCCTCTCGGGCAAGGTCGGCATGGCAGGGCCCTTCGGCCGATGGGTCGTGCCGAGCTACCGGAAGATCCCCAAGCCCGGCCAGCCCGGCGGGTTCCGCTGGGACTTCCGCCCCCTGCCGCGCGGCACGACGGATGCCAACATCGTGCTCACGGTGTCCTGGAGCATCGCGCAGCGCAGCAAGCATCCCGACGAAGCCTGGAAACTCGTGAAGTGGATGACCGACGACCGCAGCCAGCGCGACCTCGCGAAGCTCGGGCTCGCGATCCCGACGCGCAAGGCCGCTGCGATGGGGCCCGAGTTCAGCGACCCCGGCCAGGAACCCGCCAACGACGCGGGCTATCTCCAGGCCGCCGAGCGCGCACAGGTCGTCGAGTGGCCGGTGAACCCCCAGTTCGAATCGCTCTTCGCGAGCTCGATGGATGCCGCACTCAAGACCGGCACCATCGGCGTGCGCGAGGCCATCGACACCTTCCTGCGCGATTGGCGCAGCGAGAGCGCGTCGCCGCTGGCCAAGGCCGACCTCTCGCCGATGCCCTGGCGCGGGTTGGCGATCGCGGGCGCAACCCTGGTCATCACGGCGGCAGCCTGGCTCGTCGTGTGGTCACGGCGCGGCCCGGCATCGATGGCACGACGCCGCGAGGAACGCGCGGGCTGGCTGCTGGCGTCACCGTGGATCATCGGCTTCCTGGCCTTCATGGCCTTCCCCGTGGCGATGAGCCTCGTGCTCTCGCTGGCACGCTGGAAGGGCGTGAGCACGCTCGACCAGGCCGAGTTCGCCGGCCTGGCCAACTACGAGCGCCTGCTGACCGATGACGCGCGCCTGCGCACCTCGCTGCGCGTGACGCTGTACTACGCGCTCGTCGCCGTGCCCGGCGGCCAGGCGATCGCGCTCGGTGCCGCGTTGCTCATGAACCTGAAGGTGCGCGGCATCGCGCTCTGGCGCGCAGCCTGGTACCTGCCGAGCGTGCTCGCCGGCGTGGGCGTGAGCGTCCTCTGGCGCTGGGTCTTCGATGCCGACGGCGGCCTCATGAACACCGTGCTCGGTGCCACGATCGTCGGGCTCGATGGCGCGCTGGCCATGGTCGGCGCCGGCCCGACGGGCCTGGTCCCGCCCGAATGGTTCGAGGCCGACGCAGCGGTCTGGGGCGCGCCCGCGTTCGCGATCATGAGCTTCTGGTTCATGGGCGGCACGATGATGGTCTACCTCGCTGGGCTGCAGCAGGTGCCGCTCGACCTGTACGAGGCCGCGTCCATCGACGGCGCAGGACCGGTGCGGCGTTCGTCAGCGTCACGCTGCCCATGCTCAGCCCGGTGATCCTCTTCAACGTGATCATGGCGGTCATCGGCAGCTTCCAGGTCTTCACGCAGGCGTTCGTGATGACCGGCGGCGACCCCAACAACCTCACGCGCTTCTACGTGCTCTACCTGTACAACCAGGCCTTCGAGTTCTATGAGATGGGCTACGCCAGTGCGATGGCCTGGGTGCTGCTCGCGATCGTGCTCGTGCTGACGGCCATCCTCATGCGGACGAGCGCCCGCTTCGTCCACCACGAGGGGGCGCCGCGATGAGGTCGCTCCGCCCATGGCTCCAGGGCGCCCTGCTCGCGGCGGGCTCGGTCGTCTTCCTCTTCCCGCTCTGGTGGATGATCGTCGTCAGCCTCGAGACCCCCGAGCGGGCGGGTGCCGCGATGACCGGCTCGGACGGCATCGCGCTCTGGCCGCGCAGTCCGCAGTGGGGCAACTACGCACAGGCGCTCGCGGAGATGGGCAGCGAGCCCTGGGTCGGCTTCATCAACGCCCTCGCCAACTCGATCGTCGTCACCACGCTCGTCGTGGTCGGCACCGTGCTCAGCAGCAGCCTGGTGGGCTTCGCCTTTGCGCGCCTGCGCTGGCGCGGCAACGGCGTGCTCTTCACGGTGATGCTCGCCACGATGATGCTGCCCGGGCAGGTCACGCTGATCCCGCTCTTCCTCCTCTTCCGCGGGCTCGGCTGGATCGACACCATCCTGCCGCTGGCCGTGCCCGCCTTCTTCGGCAACGCCTTCTTCATCTTCATGTACCGGCAGTTCATCCTGCAGGTGCCCGAGAGCCTGGTCGAGGCCGCCAAGGTGGATGGCCACGGCTGGCTCGGCATCTGGTGGACGGTGATCCTGCCGCTCTGCCGGCCGGTGACCGCGATCTGCGCGGTGTTCACCTTCATCGGCACCTGGAACGACTTCATGGGCCCGCTGGTCTACCTGCACGCCGAGGAGCAGGCGACGCTCGCCGTCGCGCTCAACAGCTTCCGGAACCAGTACGGCGGGCTCGACGACGTGCACCTGCTCATGGCGGCGAGCCTCGTCACCATGCTCCCCTGCATCCTCCTCTTCATCGCGGCACAGCGGCAGTTCGTCGAAGGACTCGCCCGCGGCGCCGTCAAGGGCTGACACGAAAGGCACTCATGGCAGAGGTCATCCTCAAGTCGGTCGGCAAGGTCTATCCCGGCGGCGTGCGCGCGGTGCAGGGCGTCGACCTGCACGTTCGGCACGGCGAGTTCATCGTGCTCGTCGGCCCGTCGGGCTGCGGCAAGAGCACCACGCTGCGCATGGTCGCGGGGCTCGAGGAGATCAGCGAGGGCACGGTGTCCATCGGGGGGCGGGTCGTGAACGACGTCGCGCCGAGCGACCGCGACATCGCCATGGTCTTCCAGAACTACGCCCTCTACCCGCACATGACGGTGCGGCGGAACATGGCCTTTGGGCTCGAGCGCCGCCGTACGCACGGCAGCCGCGTGCGTGCACTGCTCAGTGCGTCCTACCGCACGCTGCACCGGGCGGAGTCCGAACGGATCGCCCGGCGGGTCGACGGCGCCGCGGACCTGCTGGGGCTGCAGCCCTTGCTGCACCGCATGCCGCGTGAACTCTCCGGCGGCCAGCGCCAGCGCGTCGCGGTCGGCCGGGCGATCGTGCGCGACCCGGCGGTCTTCCTGTTCGACGAGCCGCTCTCGAACCTCGATGCGAAGCTCCGTGGCGAGATGCGCACGGAGCTCCGCCTCCTCCACCGTCGCCTGGGTGCGACGATGATGTACGTGACCCACGACCAGGAAGAGGCCATGGGCCTGGCCGACCGCATCGTGGTCATGAAGGACGGCATCGTGCAGCAGGTGGGCGCGCCGACCGAGCTCTACGACCGCCCGGTGAACCGCTTCGTCGCCGGGTTCATCGGCACGCCGACCATGAACATCGTCGAGGGCGAGGTCGAGCGCGATGGCCACGCGCTCGCGCTGCGCTGGCCCGGAGGGCGCATCGCCCTGCCGGCGGGCACCACGCTCACCGGCGCACGTGCGTCGATCGGCATCCGCCCCGACACGCTCTCGCCCGAGGCTGACGGTCCCTTCCGCGGCACCGTGCAGACCGTCGAGCTGCTGGGCGACCGCGCCGACGTGCAGGTCGAGTGCAGCGGCACCCGCCTCAACGCACGCCTGCCGACCGGGCAGGCACGCGGGATCCGGGAGGGCGACACGATCGCGCTCGGCATGCC
>JBEGNG010000189.1:0-4151 GCA_041182645.1 Planctomycetota bacterium | reverse complement strand
CAGCGGCAGCGACGCCGTCCGCGTCGCCGACCTTCCCGGAGTGGCAGCGCTGGTACGACTACGCGATCGGACTGTTCCGCCAAGGCAATCGGGGCAGCCAGAAGGGCGACCTGCGCGGCGCCGAGCAGGCGTTCGCCACGGTCGAGGAACTCGGTCGTGGCGAGGGCGCGCTCGGCCTTGCGCGGACGTACCTGAAGGAGGGGCGCCTCGATGACGCGGTGGCCGCGCTGTCGCGCGCCGGTCAGGCCACCAACCCCGCCTACCCATGGTCGATCGCCTGGTTCAGCGCGCAGGTCGACCGGCAGAACGGCAACTTCGAGGCCGCCGTGCGCAACATGGAAGCCGTCAAGGCCAGCGCCTTCCCGCTCGCGATCGAGCGCGGTTTCGACTTCAGCCGCGATGATCGGCTGCTGGTGGATCTGGCCCAGGTCCAGTACGAGTGGGCACGCGCGCTTCGGTCGTCCGATGCAGTCCGTGCCGATGCGGTCCTGGACCGCGCCCATGCCAATGTCGAGGCCGCGCTCCGGCTCGACCCTGAGAGCGCAAGCGCCTGGTACGTGCTCTCGCAGGTGCGGACCGAGCTTGGGGATCCTCGCGGCGCCTCCGCCGCACTGGCCGCCCACGCGCGCTACAAGCTCGACGACAACGCCCGCGACTCCGCCATCACGGCCGCGCGTGCGCGGTACCCGGCGGCCGACCACGCTGCCGAGCCGATCGTGATCTACGACCTGCAACGGCCCGGGCGCCTGGAGCCGTCGATCGCCGATCCGATCGTGGTGAAGTCGCTCACGGGTGCCGGCGACGGCGAGTGACCCCGCGCTGCGGTCGCGCTGCCCGCCCATCCGCGCGACATCGAGCGGCGAGCCGCGGTCCCCGCGCGTAGGCTCCACGGCGCGATGCATGATCCCGAGCCGGAAGCACCATCCGATGATGGCACCATCGGTCGCGCCACCCGAGGATCCCTCGCAGCCATCGTGGCGCTCGGCGTGATCGGCACGGGTGTCTGGCTGCTCGTGCGCAAGCCGGCGCCGGTCCGTCAGCCCGATCCCACGCCCGTGACGCCGGCCCTGCCGCGCACGGTCGAGCGGCCTCCGACCCCCGTGCCGTTCACCGACGTGGCCAAGGCCGCGGGCATCGACTTCACCCACACGACCGGTGCCACCGGCGAATCGCTGCTGCCCGAGACCATGGGTGGCGGCGTCGGGTTCCTCGATGTCGACCAGGACGGCGACCAGGACCTCGTGCTCATCGACGGATGCCGATGGCAGGGCGAGGCCTTCGAGAGCGAACCGGAGCCCGGCCACGACAGCGTGCGGCTCTGGACCAACGACGGGCGTGGCCAGTTCCGCGAGGCGACCAAGGGCAGCGGCCTCGAAGGCCCTCGGTACGGCATGGGCGTGGCGACGGGCGATCTGGACGGCGATGGCCGGCTCGACCTCTTCGTGACCGCGGTCGGTCGAAACGCCGTGTACCTGAACCGGACCGAGAAGGGCGGCGCGCCACGCTTCGAGGATGCGACGGAGACCCTCGGCATCGCGCGGGCAGAACGATGGGGCACGAGCGCGGCGATGGTCGACGGCGACCAGGACGGGGACCTCGACGTCATCGTCTGCAACTACGTCCGCTGGTCGCGCGCGATCGACCTGGCCGTCGACTACCGGCTCACCGGCATCGGCCGTGCCTACGGATCACCCACGGGCTTCGAGGGCGTCGACCTGACCTACCTGCGCAACGACGGTGCCGGCGGCCTGGTGGACGCGACGGCCGAGAGCGGATTCGCCGTGGCCAATCCGAGCACGGGCAAGCCGATCGGCAAGGCCCTCGGCGTCGTGCTCGGCGACTGGAACGACGATGGCCGCGTCGACGTGGCGATCGCGAACGACACGGTCGCGAACGTGCTCTTCCGCAACGAGGGCTCGGCCGGCCGCGCGCGGTTCGTGGAGGTCGGGGGCGCGAGCGGCGTCGCCTTCGACCGCAACGGCAGCGCGACCGGCGCGATGGGGATCGACACCGCCTGGCTCCGGCCGGGTCAGTGGGCGATCGCCATCGGCAACTTCGCCAACGAGATGAGTTCGCTCTACGTCGAGCGCGGCACCACGATGGCCTTCAGCGACGACGCGATCATCGAGGGACTCGGCCCGGCGTCGCGGGCGTTCCTGACCTTCGGCCTGGTCATGGCCGACATGGACCTCGACGGGGACGCCGACCTCGTGCAGGCCAACGGGCACATCGAGGAGCGGATCACGCGGGTGCAGCCGAGCCAGTCCTGGCGCCAGCGTGGACAGCTCTTCCTCAACGCCGGGCCCGGGGCTGCGAGCCCGCTGCTGCGCGAGTTGCCCGCCGGCATGATCGGTGACCTGGCGCGCCCGGTCGTGGGTCGCGGGCTTGCCACGGCCGACATCGATGGTGACGGTGACCTTGACCTTGCGCTCACGCAGGCAGGGGGTCCGCCGATGCTGCTGCGCAACGACGTCGACGCGGGCGAGCGGTGGCTCAGGATCGTGCTCGAGGGCCCGCCGGGCAATCCACAGGGCATCGGGGCATTGGTCACGCTTGCCCCCGGATCCACGCCGACGCAGCCCATCGCCGCGACGGTCGTCAGCCCGGCCCGCAGCTACCTCAGTGCCTGCGATGCCGCCTTCACCATCGGCATTCCCGCCGGCCAGGACCGCACGCTCGTCACCGTGCGATGGCCGCTCGGGAGCGGGATCGTCGAACCCAGCAGCGTCTGGGTGGATGGCGCCGGGCGCACGGTCGTGATCCGTGCGATGGCGCGCTGACCGCACCCACACCCAGGTCCACCCAAGAAAACGGCCCCGGCACGAGGCCGGGGCCGCAAGGGGATTCCAATCGGGACGCGGGGTCAGGGGCAAGCGCCCCAGGCACCGAGCATGACGCCCAGGTCGGCGCCGTCCACGAGGCCGTTGCCGTCCAGGTCGGCCGGGCCGTTGCCGCCCCACTGGCCGAGCAGCGTGCCCAGGTCGGCGCCGTCCACGGTGCCGCTGGCGTCGAGGTCACCCGTGCACGCAGGGGCCTGCGTGCAGACCACGCGTTCGATGCGGATCGAGTCGATGGCCGCGTCGGTGGTGGAGTTGTTCGGGTTGTCACGCGCGACGAAGCGGACCTGCAACGTGTTGCCCGGCGCCATCGCCGAGCTCAGGTTGGCGGAGTGCACGGCCCAGTAGCCGGTACCCGAGGTGAAGGTCTCGAGGTTGCGCCAGGCGCCTCCGTCGACCTTGACTTCCACCGTCAGTGAGTCCACTTCCGCCGGCGTCGGCTCGACGCAGGCGAACCAGCGGGCGTAGGAGATCGAGACGTCCTGGCCACCGATCGTGAACACCGGCGAGACCAGCGCGGTCGGACCGCCGTCCAGGTCGCCCGAGGCGGCGGTGCCGCCGACGGTGCCCTGGCCGGTGAACCAGCAGTTCACGCCGTCGGCCGAGTTGTCGTTCTCCGCCTGCACGGGGGTGGCGCCGCTGTTGCTGGCGATCGGATCGCCGAGCTGCCAAGCCCCGAAGGTCACCGTGGTGTTCTCGACGGTCCAGCCTTCCGTGCCGTTCTCGAACTCGCTCGAGTACACCAGTTCGGTGCCGGACACCGGATCGAGGCCGAACGGCGTCGCCGCGCCGCCGGCAGGCAGGGCCCATGGGGCCGTGCCGGTGTTGGTGAGCTGGGCGGTGATGTACCAGTCGAGGCTCTGGCCGCAATCAAGCGCGGGCAGGTTGACCAGGAACTGCGTCGAGGAGACGGGGGTGAGGGCCGAGTTCGTCCACGAACCGTTGTTGATCCGGGTGAACAGCTGCGCGCTGCCTGCCACGATCGAACCGCCGCCGACGATCGAGGCGTTCGCCGTGAGCGAGGTCGCCTGGCCCGGGGGCACCGTCGACGGCGCGCCGCCGACGATCGACCAGCTCATGTTGAGCGGGGGGGTGTTCATGTACACGTTGATGCCGCCGCAGGTGCCGGAGACGATGTCGCGCCAGCCGTCCCCGTTGATGTCGAAGAGCGCGGCGTCGGTCCACCCGGTCTGCTCGCCCGAGGGCACCGTGGCGGCTTCGTTGACCAGCAGGGCGCTGTCGGAACCGGTGTTCCGGTAGAACTTGGTCGTACGACCGCTGGTCGGGCAGAAGGGCCCAAGGTCGCTGTCGACG
>JBEGNG010000188.1:0-4164 GCA_041182645.1 Planctomycetota bacterium | reverse complement strand
TGTCGACGCGGTCCTGGGTGAGGCCGTAGTAGTCCGCATCCTCGGCGCCCAGCTGCGCCCGCACGGCGCGCACGACCCATGAGTTCGCGCCGGCGAAGGAGTGCTGGCCGATGTCGTCGCGCTGCTGCTCGGGCGTGCCGCCGTACGACGGGTCGTAGAAGATGCAGCCTGCGCCGACCTGGCGGGGCATGTGGCAGTCCTGGCAGGTCTTGATGACGCCGGTCGGGTGGTTGCCGCCGAAGCGGTTGTCCGCGAAGGTCACGCCCGTGCTGGCGAACTGGCTCATCTTCCATTCGCTGTAGGTGCGGTGTTCGGGGTACATGTCGGCGGGATTGCCGGTCGGGTGCGCCGCGTTCATGGCGTTGGGCACGTACGCGCCGCCCTGCTTGTTGACGATCGGGTTGCTCACGTCGTGGCACTGCGCGCACGCCTCGCCCTTGGTGTGCAGCGGCGAGAAGACGAGCTCCACGTTGCCGTGGAAGTTCTGCGGCACGTCGTCGTAGGGTCCGCGGCGCACGTCGTGCGGCGCGACCACGAACTGGCTCGAGGTTCCCGCGCCGACGGGGTGCGTCCCGGCCGCCACCAGTGCAGCGAGGATCTCGGGATCGGGCGTCGGGTCCACGTTGCCCGGGTAGCCCTGCGCGTCGCCGGTCGTCGACAGCTGCGGATCGACCAGGCGGTGGCAGAAGTTGCAGTTGATCCCGTCGAGGTCGTCGATCGTCAGGTCGTCGATCTCGCCACCGGCCGAGGTGCCGCTGAGGAACGACTGCGGCGAGTGGCAGCGGATGCACGATTCACCGGCGTTGGAGGCGTCCTGGTTCGCGATCGTCACGGCTGCCTGCCAGATCGGGTCGCGTGCGGCCTGGGCCATCATGCTGCCGATCCACGAATCGAAGGGCGCCGTCGCCGCGTTGTACTCCGCGTGGCAGTACTGGCAGTTCACGGCCGGGTAGATCGGTTCGACGATCGTGCCGGTGGGATCCGGCTGGGTGCCGTTGAAGTAGAAGTCGGAGCTCGTCGTCGGCAACTGCGTCTGGCCGCCGCGGAACCCGAGGACGACGGGCGCGAGCGAAGCTGCCGTGACGGCTGCGAGGGCGACGGTGACGGCGATGGAGGGGGTGCGCATCGTGGATCGTGGGCTTGGTGGCAACGGGCAGCGCGCGCAGCCTCCTGCGCGACGGATGAAGTCTCGCCCTCAGGTCGGCGATGTCAACGCCCCGCGTGACCGAACTCAGCGATTTTTGTCACCCGACGCCGACCCGGACGGCGCGAGCGCCCGTTCGATCAGGCCGAGAATCCTCTGTTCGGTGGCCTCGTCACGGCCGACGGGCGTCCAGGGCGATCGATCGACCGGCCCTTCGGTGGCTTCGCGGGGCTCGGAGTACCCGCTCGACAGGCTCGCTGAATACGGGGAGATCCGGTCGCCTGGGGTGTACTGCTGCTCGAGCGACACGATCGCGCGCAGGACCAACGGGCCGCCACCGAGGGCCGCCGGTGCGGTCGGGGCGACCGTCCCCGGCAAGGTCGGTCCGTCCAGCCGTTCGGGCTGCACCAGCACGGACTCGGCACCGACGGGAACCCACGTGAGCCTGACCTGGCGCCGCCGCGGCGACACCGTGTTCGCTGCGGCATCGGACAGGGTCGCGTTGTCGGTGCGCCAGGGTTCCACGAGCGAACCGGCGCGCAGCGGATCCGTGTCGACGATGCCCGCCTCGCGGTCGATCACCGCGCATCGGTAGCCGAGCCGCCCCAGCGTGTCGACGGCCGTCTGCATGGAACGGTCGTACTCACCGGTCGGGATCACCAGCTCGGTCGGGCCCTGCCAGGTCGTGCAGCCCGTGAGGGCGGCGAGGACGAGCATGGCCAGGGCGATCGGTCGCATGGGCCGGACTGTACCTCAGCCCGCCTCGATCCGAGGATCGACGAACCGGTAGAGCAGGTCGACCGCCAGGTTGAGCAGGACGAGCATCGTGCTGTAGCAGAGGACGATCCCCATCACCAGCGTCACGTCCTTCCCGAGCACGCCCTCGACGAAGTGGCGACCGATCCCGGGCACCGCGAACACCTTCTCGACCACGAAGGAGCCGGTCATCGCCGCGGCGGTCGCGGGACCCAGGTACGAGAGCACCGGCAGCAGGGCGTTCTTCATGGCGTGGTGCACGGCGGCGCCGGTCCTCGAGCGGCCCTTGGCCAGGGCCGTCCGCACATGGTCCGACCGCATCTCCTCGAGCATCCCGTACCGCACGAGCCGGGAAATCGCCGCCGCGAACGGCAGGCTGAGGGCAAGCGCCGGCAGGAGCGCGCTGCGCCAGCCGTCCCACGTCGCCACCGGGAACCACTGCAGCCAGGCGCAGAAGACCGCCGAGAGCACCGAGCCCACCACGAAGCCGGGCAGGCTGATGCCCACCACGCTCACGCCCTGCCCGAGCGCATCGCCGAGGGAACCCGGTCGAAGCCCCGCGACGATGCCCGCGCCGAGCCCGATGACCAGCGCGAAGACCATCGCGAGCGCACCGAGCGCGACGCTGACGGGCAATCCCGCCGCGATGATCTCGTTGACCGTCCAGTCGGCGTGGCGCAGGCTCGGGCCGAGGTCGAACGGCCGGTCATGGCGACCCGCCAGCCATGCGAGTCCGCTGGCGCGGTCCAGGTACTGCGCGCCGAAGGCGAGCGGATCGTCCATGGCGTACGAGCGTTCGAAGAGCGCCGTGATCTCCGGCGGCGGGCGACGGCCCTCGCTCTCCATCGGGTTGCCCGGCACGAGCCACATGAGCGTGAACGTCACCGCGAACACCGCAGCGAGCACGAGCGGCAGCTGCAGCAGCCGACGCACCAGCATGGCGCCCGTCGTCATCGCGCCGTCTCCGCGCCGAGCTTCGCGAGCGCCTCGCGCTCCCCGGGCGTGCGCCGGTGCATCCGCCAGAATTCGTCCTCGAGCATCGGCTGGTGGCTCACGCCCGCGAGCGATGCCGGATCGACCATGTAGACCGCACTGAGCTGGCACAGCGGCAGCACCGGGACATCCTCGTCCATGAGCAGCGATTCGGCGCGCGAGAGGATGCCGAGCCGCCGCTGCGGATCCTGCGTCGCGGCGGCTTCGCGCAGCATGGCGTCGTAGGCCGGGTTCGAGTAGCCGCGGTCGTTGTTCCCGTTGCCCGACTCGAGCAGCTCGAGGAACGTCAGCGGGTCGGCGTAGTCCCCGTACCAGTTCCCGCGGGCGATCATGAACTTGCCCTGCTTGAGGTCGTCCTTGAAGAACTTCGTGTCCTTGCCGACGAGCTGCACATCGACCCCCAGCGTCGAGCGCCACATGTCGCGCAGGGCGAGGGCGATGAGCTTGTAGCGGTCCACGCTCACCGAATAGAGCAGCGTCACGGCAGGGAACGGCATGCCCGCGGCATCCTCGGGCATCCCGTCGCCGTTGCGGTCGGACCAGCCCGCGGCCGCGAGTTCGGCCCGCGCGCGCGTCGCATCCATGTGCAGGCCGGCGGGACTCTCGTAGCCCGGGATCGCACCCCTGGGCACGAGTGTCGTCGTGGTGGGTTCGCCCAGCCGCGTCACGCGGTCGACGATCGCCGCACGGTCCACGCAGAGCGCGAAGGCGCGGCGCACCGCGGCCTTCGCGAACGGGTTCGCCGAGCCGTCGGGCAGCGTGGGCCTGCAGTTGAACTGCCAGAACTCCGTGCCGAAGGCGGGGATCACCACGAGGTCGCGCCGCTCGCCCTCCTGCGGAGCGGGCAGCGCCGCGACGAGGTCGTCACCGCTCAACCCATCGGCGGCCAGCCGCGCGGCGACCGGCGCCACGCGCGCATCCCATGCACGGCGCTGGGCCGCCATGTCCGACCGCCAGTCGACCGCGACGTCGCAGAGCCAGTCGACCGCGCCCGTGTCGAAGGCCAGCACCGCGGTGCCGGGATCCGCGATGGGCACGAGCTCGAGCGACTGGTTGCGCACCTGGGCGTGGTTCCACCAGGTCGGCGAGGCCACCATGCGCATCCCGCGCTTGTACTGCCAGGAGTCCAGGCGGTAGGGGCCGTTGGTCACGAGCGCACCGGGCTTGGTCCAGGCGGTGTCCCAGCGGACCTGGCCCGACGCGGCATCGATCCGCCTGAAGCGCTCGGCGTGCCGCTCCTGCACGGGGCTCGTCGTCGGGAAGGTCATCAG
>JBEGNG010000187.1:0-7255 GCA_041182645.1 Planctomycetota bacterium | reverse complement strand
CATGAGCCAGGCGGCCGAGCGCTCGACGCGCGCCCAGTCACCGCTCGCCCAGGCGGCCTGACCCAGCAGCACCATGTGCTCGAGCGTCGGCTCGCGCATGGCGAGTTCGGCCGTGACCAGCTGGTCGCGCGCCGCAGCGGCTGCACCGGACATCATGAGGCATCGCGCACGCAGGCGTTGCATGTCCTCGCGCGCGGCAAGATCGGCACTGGCCGGCTTAGCAAGCGCATCGAGGCACCCGCGCCAGTCGCCGGCCCTGAACATGCGCCAGATCGACTCCTCGGCGAGGCCGTCGCCGGACTGCACCGCGGCCTGGCGCGCATGCTGGAGCGCGCGCGCTTCGTCACCCTGCAGCCGGACTGCACCGCAGCCTGGCGCGCATGCTGGAGCGCGCGCGCTTCGTCACCCTGCAGCGCATGCAGCTCGGCGCGCAAGGCGCTCAGCGCAGCCGACTGGCCGAAGAACTGGTCGGCCGTGCACAGGCGCTCCTCGGCGCCCTCCAGGTCATCCATCGCGAGGCAGCACTCCACGCCTGCGGCTGCGTACTGCAAACGCGATGGCTCGAGCGACCATGCGGCGTCGTAGCGGCCCAGCGCCCCGGCATCATCGGAGCGCCGCTGCGCCTCGACCCCCAGGTAGTACAGGCACTCGTGGCACGTCGGGTCGATCGTGAGCGCGTACTCGAAGGTGCGCTGCGCACCCTCGTACTGCCGCATCTCCTGCTGGATCCGGCCGCGCAGGGCGAGGTACCCGGCATCCTGCGGGAAGCGGCGGATCGCCTGGTCGATCGTGTCGAGCGCGAGCTTGTACTGGCCGTTGATGAGCGATTGCTGCGCCTGGTCGTAGGCGATCTGCGCGCCGGCCCGGTCGAAGCGGTCGTTCGCGGCGCGGCGGTTCTCGATGCCGCGCGCCGTGGGCCCATTGCAGCCGGCCGCGGCGATCACGGCCACGAGACCGAGCGCACCGAGGACGGTGGATGTCGGGCGAGGCATGGTCATGGCGTCGCTCCCTTGGCAGGCGCAGGCGTGGTCCCGGGCATCGGCTGCTGCGGCGGCTCCGCATGCAGCTGCGGGATCGCGGCATCCTGCAGGATCAGGTCCATCTGTTCGCGCCAGCCGCCGGGCACGCCGACCGCGGCTCCCTCGCGGATGCGCATCATCGCCGGCAGCACGCTGTCCTGGCGCAGGGCGCTCTCGGCATGGTGCAGCGCCTTGGCGGCATCGCCGTTGCGCAGCGCCTCCTCGGCCTTGATCTGGTGGTTGAAGACCAGCTGCTCGCGCGTGAACGGCAGCAGCCCCTGGCGCGCACCCACGCGCACCGACTCGGTGAACTGCAGGGCGGCGCGGCCCTCGGCACTCGACTTCTCGTCGCCCATGAGCGTGGGCGTGACCAGGAAGAGGATCTCCGACTTCTTCACGATGTCGTCCTGGCCGGTCAACGCATCACCAAGCACCGGGATGTCGCTCACGTAGGGCGTCTGCCGGCGGTTGCTGATGATCGTCTCGCGGAAGAGGCCGCCGAGCACGACCGTCTGGCCGTCGCGCACGCGGACGTTGGTCTTCACTTCCTGCTTGAATTCGTTGGGAACCTGGTACTCCTCGCCGTTGTAGGTGAGGTTCTGCAGCTTGTAGTCGCTCACGCTGGGCGAGAGTTCCAGGCGGATCATGCCGTCGTCGGTGATGAACGGGCGGAACATGAGCTGGATGCCCACATCGAGGAACTCGACCGTCTGCACGCTCACGTTGTCGTTGACGGTCGTGCTCAGGTACGCCACGCGCTCGCCCACGTTCACCCGTGCGCGCTGGCGGTTCAGGCACGTCACGCTGGGCCGCGCCAGCACGTTGGAATCGCTCACCTGGTCCAGGATCTGCAGGAAGGCCGACACATGGTTGCCCAGGATGCCGACCTGGAAGTTCGGGCTCGTGCTCGGCGGCGCCTGGAAGTTGCGCACCGTGCCCGACTGCGACTGGTCGGGGTAATCGGCGCCCTCGAAGTTGTCGGGTCCGCCAATCAGGCTGTCCACGATCGATTCGGGACCATCGAGCACGCTGCCGAAGTCGACGCTGCCGGCGGCGGCGATGTCCAGGCCGTAGGCACTCGCATCGTCGATGGCGGTCTCGACCACCATGCACTCCACCCGCACCTGCTTGGGCGCCACGTCGAGCTTCTCGATGAGCGCGGCGATGCGGTCCACGTTCTCGACGTAGTCGAAGACCAGCAGCTTCGCCTCGAGCGCGAAGTCGTCGGCACCGATGTCTTCGAAGTCGGGCTGCATGCCGCGCGGCACGGTGCCGCGCACCGTCATGGTGCCCTTCTCGCTCATCAGCGGCTTCGCGAACGCCTCGGCATCCTGGGCGCCGAGGAATTCCAGCGAAAACACGCGGCTCACCATCTGGCGCCTGGCCGCGTCGAGTTCCGCCAGTTCCTTCTTCGTGTAGACGAGGATGAAGTCGCCTTCCTGCCGGCTGGCGAAGCCACGGACCTCGAGCACGGCCTGCAAGGCGGCATCGAAGGGCACGTCGAACAGGTTGACGGTGACCTTGCCCTTCACACCCTCGCTCGCCACGATGTTGCGCTGGGTCTTGATGCTGAAGAGTTCCAGCAGCGTGACGATGTCCATGCCCTGCGCCTGCAGGGTCACGGTGCCGTGGGGCGTGATCTCGATCGTCGGGGGCGGCGCAGGCTCGGCAGGCTCATCGGCGGGCGCCTCGAGGGTTGGTGATCCCTGGGCCTGGCCGGTCGGCGCGGGCTGGGCCGCGGCGGCGTCGGGCGAAGGTTGCTGCGGGGCATCGGGCGCCGGCGTCCCGGCACCTGCTTGCCCTGCAGCAGCCGGGGGTGCAGCCGGTTGCTGACCGCTTGCAGGGGCGGCGCTGCCCGCAGGCGCAGCTTGGTTCGTGTTCGTCGGGGCCGCCGCCGGGGCTTGCGCATGCACCGCCAGGCAGGCGCCCAGCGCGATGGCTGCGGTGATCATCGTGGGCGCACCGAGCGTGCGGCTGGCGATGAAGCGCGGCGAGGTTGTCCGGCGCGTTCCGTGCATCGGCTCTTCCCTGCCCGCATCCTGCGGGCGGTGCCGGGACTCCGGCACCTCGGCTGCATCGGCATTCGCGCGTCGTACGGTGAGAATTGGTGTGGTCAAGGGCCGGCGTACCAGCGCTCCGACACGCCTCCGGTGGTCGGTGCGATTTCCAGTTCCAACCTGTCCGACGACCCTGGGATGGACAGCTCGATGACGGGTGCCACGGCGTCGGGAGCGACGGCCAAGGCCCCATAATGATTGAAGTTCAGCGTTCCTGATGCGACACCAGCGATGGCGAGGCGCACGTTCAGGGCCTCTTCGAAGCCCCCGGGGCCGAACGTCACGACGGTGTCCTCGTCGCCGCGGACCAACGTGTAGCCCTGCGTGCCGATCGTCAGCGACGCCGGCTCGGTGGGATTGGCCAGGCTCCACGCCTGCGCCGCCATCACGTCGGCGACGAAACGCTCGCGCGCGGCGACGAGCCGGCCGTGCGACGAATCGAGCAGCGCGGGGATCGCGACCGCCGCCAGGCTGCTCACGATGACCAGCACGATCGAGAGTTCGACGAGGCTGAAGGCGCGGAGTCGGCGGCGCATCATGGCGTGCTCCTTGGTGGGACGTGCGGCGTCAGAAGTCGACCCGGATGCGGGTGGGAATCGTCTGCGATCCACCGCGCGGGGGCGGTGCGCCCTCGGTCAGGCCGGTGATGTCGTCGAGCGCGTGGTCATAGAAGAAGCTCGCGGAGTTCCGCATGATCACGTGGTTGGCGCAGATGCGGCCGTAGACCTCGGTGGTCCCGCGCAGCCAGACCGGGTTCGTGGGCATGAAGATCGACCCGATCACCGAGCAGTTGTTGAAGTCCCAGAGGAAGATCGAGCTCAGGAACGCCGGGTCGGGGTAGATGCGCACGCGCCAGGGCTCCATGTACTGGGGCTCCGTCGGGGCATGGTCGCTGCAGGCATTGGCCGCCCACTGCCCCATCCAGGCCTTCTTGTGGGGATCGCCCTGCTTGAGCGCGGCGTTGGGCTCGCTGGCGCAGGTCCAGTCCTTGCCGACCCACGAGTTGGCCATGGCCATGTCGTAGGCCACGAACAGCAGGAGCTGCGAGTTCTCCTTCAGCTCGATCGTGCTGTTGGAGCAGGTGAAGCTGCGCGCATCGAGGTCGAACCACATGCGGGCCTTCATCACGATCTTGACGTTGCCGTTGATGATGAGCTTGCTGTTCTCGAGCTTGAGCTTGTCGTCGACGCGGTAGACCCCGCTGTTCAGCGTGACGGTGCTGCCGTTCACGATGTTCAGGTCGCCCCCGCCGATCGGGATGCCGAAGAACTCGTTGCACTTCACGCGCGTGGGATTGAGGGTCACCGTGGTCGCGCTGTAGGTCTTGTTGCCGGTGATCGTGGTCCCGCCGGCGAACGTCGGCTCCGCGGGCGGCTGGATCGGGCGCGCACTCTCGCCCTGGGGCATGCGCACGAGGTCCCCGTACGGGTGGTGCAGGTAGGCACCGATGTCGTACTCGTACGACTCGGGCATCTGCTCCCAGTTCGCGGCGACGAGCGGATTGCCGCCGAGGAACCGGAAGAGCATGTCGCTCGTGCCGTACTCGAGGTGGGCCACGCCGGCGCGCGCGGCACGCTTGACCGCCGCCGATTGCCCGGCGATCGCGGTCGCCATCGATGCCTGGGTGCCGGGCACGTCGACCGGCGCGCCCTCGAAGTAGGCGCCCTCGCCGAGTTCGATGCCCTCGAGCCCGAACCACCCGCGCTCGGCCTGGGTGCCGATGTTGATGGGCAGCTCCTGCTCGCTCGACGGCGCGCGCTCCCAACGACCGATGAAGTTGTCGCCCTCCATCGTCATCAGCTTGTTGGCGAAGATCGCGTACTGGCCCTTGACGAGGCTCTGCAGCGAGAGCTGCGCGGTCATGCCGTAGCTCGTGCCGCCGATGGTGACGGTGATGCCGGCCTCGAACTCCGTGGTGGCGGCGCCGGGCGCCGCGCCGGTCGCGATGTCGGCGATCGTCACGTTGAGCGTGGCGCCGTTGCTCATCGTGTAGTTCTGGAGCAGGATGCCGTCGCTGAGCGCCGCACGCCACTGGGCCGCGAGCGTCGCATCGGGTTCCTGGAAGATGCGCGCGAGCATCTCACGCGAGAGCGCCAGGCCTTCGGCGGCGGCCAGCCGGCTCTGCGCGGCCTGCGCCATGTTCGAGCCGATCTCGACCGATCCCGAGCGCGTCTTCACGAAGGCCGTGCCGGCGGTCGCCGCCACGCCCAGCGCGAAGAGGGCCATCACGAGCGCTGCGCCACGGCGGCGACGGTGCGGACGACGCTTCATCATGAGCCACCTCCACAGATCGGATGGATGTCGGGGAACGGCAGGTGCTCGTCCAGGCGGACGTCGAGCCGAAGCTCTTCCTCCCCCGTCGGCTCGCCGGCGTCATCGAGCGCCTCGCGCATGAACGCGAACTCGATGCCGAGCGCGCGGTTCTGGCAGATGCTCGCCGAGCCGTAGGTGAAGCGGGGCGCGGCCGCGACCACGCCGTCGCGCGCCATCGGTGCCAGGCCCTCGGCGATCGGGAAGATCGTCAGCTGCCCGGCGGCGTTGAGCTCATCGAAGACCGAGTTCCAGTACTCGCTGTCGACGGAGAAGTACCGGTCACCCTGCCCCGAAGGGATCGTCGCCGCGTTGACCACGGCCTCCTTCAACGACCAGGAACCGTCGGCTTCCTGTTCGAAGATCAGCCAGTGGAGCTCGTCCGCCGTCAGGTTGACGAGGTCGAACGCCGCCTCCGCACCCGAACCGGAATCCTCGAGCATCTCCGAGGGCAGCCAGAGCAGCGTGCGCTGCTGACCCTGCTCGAGCAGCATGCGGCTCTCGAGCATCAGGCGCGAGACGTGCGCCTGCACGGCGGCGGTCCGCACGATCGCGGCCGCGCGCACGTCCTGCAGCCGGAGCGCGCGGTGGAACGTGCCGAGGAAGCCTGCCACGGCACCGGCCACCATCGTCACGGTGACGGTGGCGACCATCAGTTCGAGCAGCGTGAACGCGCGGCGGCGCATCATGGCGTGGCCCCCTGCGTCTCTTCCCAGGTCTCGGGTCGGAACCTGCGCAGCACGGCGAGCTCGCGCTCGTCACCGTCCTCGTCGAGGTCGTACACCGTGACGGTCACCTGCCATCCGGTCAGCACCAGGCCGGCGAAGCCGGGGATGACCTGCGGCTCCGCGGCCACCGTGGTCCGGCGGCCCATCTCCGACATCAGGCCGGGCATGGCCGTACCGTCGGATGCGGTGAGCTCGCCCGGCGCCTCGTCGCCGGCCAGGTTCGGGACCGTTCCATAGTCGGCCGTCAGGGCCTGCGTCATGCGGCTCTCGGCGCACGCGGCGGCCAGGGTGATCCGCAGGGCATCTTCCTGTGCGGCGATGCCCGAACCGATCGCCGTGGAGGCCGCTGCCGCCGCCATCGCCACGATGACGAGGGCGACGAGGCATTCCACGAGGGTGAAGGCTCGGTGCGCCGTGCTCATGGGGGATGTGGTCGGGCGGATCGACATGGTGATTCACCCAAAAGGTCGGATCCCCACGAACCGGTGCAAGGGAAGTGCTGTAGGACCGTCGGCAAAAAAATCTCATCCATCGCTTGAGTCGCCCCTCCGCGCATCCGACGTTCATCCCGGCGGCAGTTGGCAACGCAGGGACCGTCCCTGGCAGCCAGCCGCGAACGAACGGTTCCCAGCCTGAAGGAGGGCTCCACCATGACGACTCAGTACGCATCGACCAACGGCAACAACGGCACCTGGACCAACGGCAAGCGCGGCGGCAAGCGCGCCTTCACCCTGATCGAGATCCTGATCGTGGTCGTGATCCTGGGCGTGCTCGCGGCCCTGGTCGTGCCCAGCGTCTCGATGACGCCAAGACCGAGGCTGCCGAGGCCCGCGGCTCGCAGATCCTCACCATGGTCACCCGCTTCAACCAGTTCCAGCCCGGTGGCGCCTCGATCTCCCTGCCGACCTCGGCCGGTGCGATCACCACCACCGAGCTCGACAAGCTCGTCACCGCGGGCTACTGCGAGAGCGACGACATCACCAACCAGCTGACCAACGACTCGACGTGGTTCTACGACCCGACCACCAAGACGATCGCCCCTGAGTGATCCCGTCGGCTGGAACCTGAAGACGTGGCGCGCCGTGCACGGGCAACCGTGCGCGGCGCGCAGTACGAAGGGACCGAGTGAATCTGGAGGGCA
>JBEGNG010000186.1:0-4169 GCA_041182645.1 Planctomycetota bacterium | reverse complement strand
CGCTCAGACAGTCCTCGCCTGCTCAGAAACTGGCGCGTCTGTCCGGTCGTGGTCGCTGTGCACTGCTGCGCGCCAGCTTTCCTCGCAGGCTGCGGAACTCGCTCTGCGAGGCATGCCGCGCCCCCCTTTTCGCGACGGCCGCATGGCGAGCACTGAATGCCACGCGGTCAATCAATCAGCGACGCGCCGTACGCAGCGGCGGAACCACGCGAGATGCAGTTTGCAGTGCGAATGCACCCTTCGGAAGGGTGTTTCTGATGGTCAAACTGCACGCATCACGTGCGATGTCTTCCGAACGGCCACCGATACCCTTCCGAAGGGTATCCGTGGTCATTCGACGACACGAGAACGAACGGTCTGAACTGCCACGCGGACTGCACGTGGCGACGCGCCGTCCGCAGCGACCGAGCGGCCCTGCGCTGCGCGGCTTTGGGAGTCGCGAAGGCGGCACGAACGGTGCATTCGGAGGCGGGTGCCGGCGCCGCCGAGCGACGGACGAGAGCGCGAGCGAAGCCGGGTGGAGCGAGCGCGTCCGCGCAGCCATGGGCCCGAGGGAGCGTGAGGACGAGTGGGGAGCACACTCTCGCGCCCAATGAAAAACGGGCCCCCGAGTGGGGGCCCGCGGTGATGCACGTGATGTGGACCGCGCTCAGTCGAGCTTGATCTTGTCGGTGCCGAGCGCGCCGTGGTCGTCCATGCCGCCCTTGGTCGGCGCCTTGGCGCGCTTGGGCGCCACGAACGCAGCCATGTCGGCGGGGTTCGACGATTCCGGAGTCGGGCTCGCGCCCCACTGCGCACGCTTGAGGCTGAGGCCGATCTTGCGGTCGTCGGTGTCGACGCGCAGGATCTTGACTTCGACCTCCTGGCCGCTCTTGACCACGTCCTGCGGGTTCTCGACCTTGTGGTCGGCGAGCTCGCTGATGTGCAGCAGGCCCTCGAGGCCGTCTTCCAGCTCCACGAAGACGCCGAAGTTGGTGATCTTCGTGATCTTGCCGGTGACGATCATGCCCGGGCGGTACGCGCTCGGGATCGCCTCGACCCACGGGTCTTCCGAGAGCTGCTTCACGCCGAGGCCGACGCGCTGCTTCTCCTGGTCGACCTCGATGACCACGCACTTGACCGAGTCGCCCTTCTTGAGGACTTCGTTCGGGTGCGCGACCTTCTTCGTCCAGCTCATGTCGCTGACGTGGAGCAGGCCGTCGATGCCCGGCTCGATCTCGATGAACGCGCCGTAGTTGGCCAGGTTGCGGACCTTGCCCTCGATGACCGTGCCGAGCGGGTAGCGCTCGCCCACGAGTTCCCAGGGGTTGACCTCGGTCTGCTTCATGCCCAGCGAGATCTCGAGCTTGTCCTTGTTGAAGTCCAGGACGACCACGTCGATCTCCTGGTTCACGTTGACCACTTCGCTCGGGTGGTTGATGCGGCGGGTCCAGCTCATCTCGCTGACGTGGACCAGGCCCTCGATGCCGTCCTCGAGGCGCACGAACGCACCGTACGACATGAGGTTGACCACGGTGCCGCGCACGCGCGCGCCGACCGGGTACTTCTTCTCGATCTCCTCCCAGGGCGAGGTTTCCTTCTGCTTCAGGCCCAGCGCGATCTTCTCGCGCTCGCGGTCGATGTTGAGGACCTTGACCTCGATCTCCTGGCCGGGCTTGACGATCTCGCTCGGGTGGCCGACGCGGCCCCACGACATGTCGGTGATGTGCAGCAGGCCGTCGAGGCCGCCGAGGTCGACGAACGCGCCGAAGTCGGCGATGTTCGTGACGGTGCCGCGCACGATCGAGCCCTCGACGAGCTCGCCCATGAGGCGCTTCTTGGCTTCCTCGCGCTCATCCTCGATGAGCTTGCGGCGGCTGATGACGATGTTGCGGCGCTCGGTGTCGATCTTGAGGATCAGGGCGCGCATCATGCGGCCGACCCAGTCGCCCACGTCGCCGGGACGGCGCACGTCGACCTGCGAGGCGGGGAGGAAGACCGGCACGCCGATGTCGACGAGCAGGCCGCCCTTGATCTTGCGGAGGACCTTGCCCTCGACGACGTCGCCTTCCTTGCGCGTGACCAGGATCTGTTCCCAGCCGCGGATGCGGTCGGCCTTGCGCTTGGACAGGACCACGGAACCTTCGGCATCCTCGAGGCTCTCCAGCAGCACTTCGACGGTGTCGCCGATCGACACGCCGCCGCTCTCCTCGAACTCGGCCTTCTGGATCTGGCCTTCGCTCTTCAGGCCGACGTCGACGATGACGTAGTCGCCGCTGATGCCGACGACCTTGCCCTTGAGGATGCTGTTGGTCTCGAACTTGCTGACCTCGCCGCGCTCGAGGACGGAGGCCATGGAGCTCTGGCCGAGGGCCGACTCCAGGTCGTTGAGGTCGAGCGAGAGGTCTGCGATGAGGTTGTAATCAACCATGATGTCGTGAGGGTCCTTGGTGCCGTGTGCGAGCGCCATGCACCGTGCATGGCGAACTCCCGCATCGCGGCGGTTGCGAACCGGCGCTGGACCATCCAGTGCCGGGTCGGCGAGACTAGCGGAGCCGCCATGCGGCGGCGGCGCAGATAACGGCAAAGGGACGAAGAATCGGCCGGCGGTGGGAGCGTCGCCGGTTCACGCGGCGGGGCGCGTCCCGCTGGCCCCGAGGGGATCGGTGGCCTCGTGCACGCGCCGGACCCGCCTGGCCAGGGCGATGAACCCGATCATGCCGGCCAGGTTCACGACCAGGCACAGCAGGAACACCCAGTGGCGGCCGTCGGGCGGCAGGAGCGCGTAGATCGGCGCCGCGATGAACGGAGCCATCAGGCCCCGGATGCCGTTCAGCGTGACATGCACGGACATGTACTCCGCGTCGCGGTGCGGCGGCGCGAAGTCGTGGTGGCCCAGGTTCCAGGCCAGCACGCCGCCGGCGAAGCCGATGCCCAGCGCGACGCTGGCTCCGTAGAAGAGCGGCAGGCTGTGCAGCAGCGCCGCGAGCCAGAGCAGCACCGATGCCGCGACGAACGACCAGCCGTGGATCGAGCGGAAGTGCGTGATGTGCGAGCGGTCCATCAGCCGCGACCACAGCGGGATCGCCAGCGGCATGATCGCGGTGGGGATGATGGTGGTCGCCAGGATGCCCTCGAGGTAGGAGAGCCCGAACTCGTCCTGCATGAGCGACACCTGCGGCTGCGTGAGCATGAGGTTGCCCAGGCCGAAGACGAACATGTGCAGCATGAAGCTGCGGTAGAGCGGGTCCTCGCGCAGCACCGTCACGATGCGGCGCGGATCGAGCGTGGGGCGTTCGTCCTCGTCGGTGCCCGCACGCTCGGCCGCGACGAGCTCGTCCTCGTTCATCAGCGTGACGCGGCGGTAGACCGCGTTGCCGATCAACCCGATCGCGGCCAGCGCGGGGAAGAGGATGATCGAGTTGCGCGGCGAAAGGTCCATCGCCTGGCCGATCGCCGCGCCGCACAGCGCGAGCACCACGGCCTGCATCGTGGCCATCTTGCCGGCCACGCTGGCGCGGCGGCCCTTGGGCCAGTTGTGTCGCCAGACCGCCGTGCGCACGGTGATGACGCCGGTCCAGCAGGTTCGGGCCACCAGGACGAGGGCGCACAGCGCGACCAGACCGAACTCGTCGACCGGGATCACCGCGACCAGGCCCACGCACAGGCAGGTCGCCAACTGCAGCGCAGCGATAAAGGGGACCTTTTTTGGGACCTTAATCTAAGGGATCGAAATCAGGTCTAGCTTTACTGGCTTTACTTGCCTTTGGCTTTAATCGAAATCAGTTCTAGCTTTACTTGCGGACGGGTTCGATTTGTGTAGCCTAGCAACTGGTACGTTGAAAATTTTGAATCGCTGAATCGAATAGCGACCTATCGTTAGTGCGGGGTTCAGCAGGCGGTGAAGGCAACGGCACTTTCTTCAGGGGCAACGGTACTTCTCGTTAGTGCCGTTGAGGATCCTGAGCGCATAAGTAGCAAGCGCTCCCACTGGTTGAGCGCGCGCGTTCTCATTCATTAAAGAATGTCTAAGCATATGGTTGAACCTGCCTGTTAACATCCACTATGCTCACATCCCTGACTCAGGGGAATCGCTGGTAATGAGTCCCAGTCTGCGCCCCAACTGCGCCAGAACTTCGCCCCGTCACACCTACCCCGCTCAAGTGCAAGCCTCGGCTGTTGAGCACAAG
>JBEGNG010000185.1:0-5531 GCA_041182645.1 Planctomycetota bacterium | reverse complement strand
CTCCCTCCACCAGCCGCCTCGATGCGGGGCTCGAGGCCGAGATCGCCGAGGCGCTCGGCGGGCGCAGCGTCGATGACCTGATGTCGGCACCCACCAGGCCGGCCGCGCCCAAGTCGGGCGGTCGCCAGATGCGCACCGGGCGCGTCGTCCAGGTGCACGGCCAGGACGTGTTCGTCGAGTTCGGCCCGAAGAGCCAGGGCGTGTGCCCGCTGGCGCACTTCGAGGACCCGCCGGCGCTCGGCGAGAGCTTCGACTTCGTCGTGGAGCGGCTCGACCCGTTCGAGAACATGCTCATCCTGGCCCGGCCCGGCCAGGTCACCAAGGCCGCCTTCGGCGACGTCGAGGTCGGCCAGCTGGTCGAGGCGCGCTGCACGGGGATGAACCGCGGCGGGCTCGAGATGGAGTTCGCGCACCACAAGGCGTTCATGCCTGCGGCGCACGTCGACCTGCGCCACATCGAGGACATCTCGGTCTTCATCGGGCAGAAGTTCCCGTGCGAGATCATCGAACTGAAGAAGGAGAAGGGCCGGATGGTCCTCTCGCGCCGCAAGGTGCTCGAGCGCGACAAGGCTGAAAAGCGCGAGCAATTGATGGCCGTGCTCGAGGTGGGCCAGCAGCGCACCGCGACCATCGTGAGCGTGCAGCCCTACGGTGCCTTCGCCGACCTCGGCGGCGCCGACGGCCTGATCCCGATCTCCGAACTCGCCCACGAGCGCCTGCGCCATGCCAAGGATGCCGTGAAGGAAGGCGACGTCGTCGAGGTCAAGGTCATCCGCGTCGAACGCCAGGGCAAGGACACCAAGATCACCCTGAGCCGCCGGGCCGTGATGGCCGACCCCGTGGCCACCGCGATGAAGGACCTGCAGGAAGGCGCGACCGTCACCGGCCGCGTGACGAACCTGGCCGAGTTCGGGGCGTTCATCGAACTTGCGCCGGGCGTCGAGGGCCTGGTGCACATCAGCGAGATCACGCACGAGCGCCTGCCCAACCCGGTGGCGACGCTGCGCAAGGACGAAGTCGTCACCGTCAAGATCCTCTCCATCGACGAGAAGAAGAAGCGCATCGCGCTGTCGATCAAGGCCCTCACCGACGCCCCGCCGCGCCCCGAGCGCGAGGACCGCGGCGGTGGTCGTGGCGGCCGGGGCCGCGACCGCGAGGAGCCTGAAGTTCGGCGGCGGGTCGCTCAAGGGCGGTCTGGGTTCGGTGCCCGGCGACACCAAGTCCGGCAACAAGATCCCCAAGTGAAGCCCGCGTGAGCCCGTTGCGGCGGTCACGGGCTGGCTGTGGCAAGGCCAAGCCTGATCATGCGTGAACACGCATGGTCGTGCGTGATCACGCATGCACGAAGACGATCGCGGACGTCACGGCCGCTCGAGGATGTCGGCGGGGTGCTGGCCTTCGCTGGCCTGGCGCTGGAAGAGCCATGCCCGCGTGCAGGCCGCGATGATCGTGCTGAGCGCGGCTGCGCCGATGAGCGCCGAGGCGATCGTGCGCCAGAAGCCGAGGATCCAGGCCTGCGCGGCGTCGATGACGCCCATGCCCATCGTCGTCGATTCGCGCCACGGTTCGAACGGGACCATGCGGCCGACCGAGCGGATCGGCTGGTCGTCGTCGACCATCGTCCAGGCGCTGGCCGCGGCATCGAAGCCGCACGAGACGACGACATCCGCCGCAGCGATCGCGAGGACGACGGCCACGAGACCGAGCACAAGGTGCATCAGCGCATGGATCGGTCGCGACATGACCGAGGCGAGTGCCCGCTGGGGCGCCTCGACGGCGTCGGCCGCATCGCACGCGACCGCGGGGATCACGAAGGGCAAGGCGACCGTGACCGAGGCACCGATGAGGATCGCGAGGATGCCCAGGAGCAGCGAGAAGCCGAAGACGAGCGCACCAACGAGCCCCGCCACCGGGATGAGTCCGAGCAGTGCGGGCAGCCCCGCCACCGCGATGCAGGTGATCATGCCCACGAGCGGGACGAGGATCGCGCCCACCGCACTTGGCCGCACCGCGGCGCCCCACGCGCGCGCCTCGGCCAGGGTCGGCGCGGGAGCTTCGGAGAGATCCAGCGCATTCATGCGGGCGAGCACGATGCCGATGGAGGCCATGCCCACCGTGAAGAGCAGGACGAGGTAGCCGGCGAAGCCCCACGACACCCCGATCGCTTCGCGCGGGAGGTCCCACACGAGCGCGCCCAGGCGCTGGGGCAGTGCGGACCACCTGAGCGTGACGGCGTCGCCGACGAAGGCGAGCAGCCGTGTGCGCAAGGCAAACTCCCACGATTCGAACGCCCCGCGGGGACGAACGGCGGCGATCGCACGGACAGCCGCATCGGCGCGGTCGCGGGCTTCGGCATCGCTCGCGGCATCGATCGACTCCAGCGAGGCCGAGATCAGCGCGGTGAGTTCGGCGGGGCTGGCACCGGCGACGTCGGCCTCGGGCACGACGCTCAGCGCGGCCGACTCCATGATGCGCCGCGCCTGCTCGAGCGTGTCCTGGTCGAGCGTGCCGTAGGCGATGCCGCGCGGCGAGACGTTGGGCGCGGAGAGGAGGTCCCACAACGCGCCGCCGGACATCCAGAGGGCCAGCAGCACCAGCGCCACGCACAACCGTGGCGGCCGCAGACCCGCGGCTGCAGCCCCAACGATCCGCTGCGCCGGGAAGACCGATCGGAACGAGACGCCATCGACCTGCACGTGCTGCGTCGGCATGGGCCGGAGGATAGTGCGCTCGGCCGCACGGCTGCGTGTGGGGTGACGGCGTGATCGCAGGCTGCGTCCGAGCGGTGGCGCCCGGGGGCGGTGAGGTGATGATGGCGCTACCGTTCGTGCATGACCCCGCACGACTGGACCCGCATGCTCGAGGGCGTGGCCGCGCGATCGGACGCAGCCCCCCTGCCACCGGGCATGGACGACGGTCCCCGACGCAACGATGTGGATTCGATCGCATGGCGACGGTGGGTCGATGCCGGTGAGTTGCCGTGGGACGCCATCAAGCCCACGGCTGCGCTGCTCGAGCAAGGCCCCTTCCGCACGATCGAGGTGTGGACCGAGACCGAACTCGCCATGCTGCACCTGCTCGAACGCGGGATGGACGGTCCCGCGCGGCAGCAGGTCGCGGGACGGCTGGCCGAGTGCATCGAGTGGCACCTCGAGCACACCCAGCCCGACAACGCGACGAACCGGCCGTGGGCGCTGCACGCCTTCATCCTGCACGGCAGTGCCGAGGCATCGCTGTACGCCCAGACGCTCCTGCACAACGCCCGGGCCGGAGGCGCCATGGGCGACCCGCTGGTGCAGTGGATCCTCGCCGATGCCCACGCCCGGCTCCGCACCAGGGCGTGACCCCGCGACGGCGGGTCGCCGCGTGGTTCGTGCCGGCGCGCGCGGCACGGTTCGCGCGTCGGTCCGGCGGGGCAGTCCCGCACGCACGCGGCTACGCTTGATGCCATGAGCATGCAGGTGGACACGGTGTTGGAGCGGCTGCGCACGGACGAGGCGGGGATGGTGCAGCGGCTGAAGGACTTCCTTGCCTTCGAGAGCATTTCGACCGACCCGGCCTTCGCGCCGCGGGTGCGGGCGTGCGCGCAGTGGTTGCTCGAGGACCTTCGCAAGATGGGCTTCAACGGTGCGCTCCACGAGACCGCCGGTCACCCGATGGTCGTGGCGTCGCACGACGGCCCGCCCGGCTACGACGGACCGCGCGTGCTCTTCTACGGCCACTACGACGTGCAGCCGGTCGACCCGATCGAACTCTGGGAGTCGCCGCCGTTCGCCGCGGTGGTCGTGGACGGACCGCGCGGCAAGCGGATCGTGGCGCGCGGGGCCGTGGACGACAAGGGACAGGTCGCGAGCTTCGTCGAAGCGTGCCGGGCCTGGCATGCGACGCACGGCACGCTGCCCTGCGCCGTCACGATGTTCATCGAGGGCGAGGAGGAATCGGGCAGCGCGAACCTCGATCCCTTCATCAAGGCGAACAAGGACCTGCTGAAGGCCGACGTGTGCGTGGTGAGCGACACGGGCATGTGGGACGTGGACACGCCGGCGATCACCACCATGCTGCGCGGGCTCGTCTACGTCGACATCACGGTGCGCGGCCCGAGCCGGGACCTGCACTCGGGGCTCTACGGCGGTGCGGTTCCCAACCCGATCAACGTGCTGGCGTCGATCGTCGCGGCGCTGCACGACGGCGACCGTCGCGTGCAGATCCCCGGCTTCTACGACGACGTGCGCGACCTGCCGCCGCGCGTGGCGGCGATGTGGAAGGACCTGCCGTGGGACGACGGCGAGTTCCTGGGCGAGATCGGGCTGGCCAAGGGATTCGGCGAGTCCGGCCGCAGCACGCTCGAGCGCACCTGGAGCCGCCCGACCTGCGACTGCAACGGGATCGTCGGCGGCTACACCGGTGCGGGTGCGAAGACCGTGATCGCCTCGCAGGCCAGCGTGAAGCTCAGCTGCCGCCTGGTGGCCGGACAGGACCCGAAGAAGATCCTCGCGGGCATCGACCGGTTCTTCCGTGAACGGCTGCCGGCCGGCTGCACGATGGAGCTGCACGAGCACGGATGCAACCCCGCGATCATGGTGCGCGACGACAGCCCGTACATGAAGGCGGCCGAGAGCGGCCTGCGGCGCGCGTACGGCAAGGCGCCGTACCTGATCGGCTCGGGCGGCAGCATCCCGGCCGTGGGCACGATCCAGCGCGAGCTCGGGATCGACGCGCTGCTCGTGGGCTTCGGGCTCGATGACGACCGCGTGCACTCACCCAACGAGAAGTTCGAGCTGAAGTGCTTCATGAACGGAGCCATGAGCCATGCCGCGATGCTGGCCGAGTTCGGTGCGCTGCGCCGCTAGCGCGCTCGTCGCGGCGTGCCTCACGGGCACCGCGGCCGGGGACCTCCTGCTCGACCGGGCGGGGTTCGGCGGCGTCGTGCGCTTCGGCGGCATCGTTCCCCTGCTGATCGATGCGTCGCTCCCGGCGGGAGACGGTCGTGAGGGCGTGGATGCCGAGGTGGTCGTCGAGGTGTCCAACGTGGACGGGGACATCGCGGAGTACTCGACGCGCGCGGTGCTGTCGTCTGGCGCCACCTCGATCTGGGTGTATCCGGCGATCGCCACGGGCGTGTCGGGCAAGCCCATCGCCCTGGCGACCTACGAGCGCGAGGACGGTCGCCGCGGGCGCCTGATCGAGCGCGTGCAGGTGCAGCCCGACCAGCCGACCCGAGGGGCCGTGCAGGCTCCAGCGACCGTGGACATCATCGGCGTGGTGGCTGGTGGCCACTGCGGCATGGCCGTCTGGGATCCGGGGCAGCAGTCGCCCTGCCTGTCGGGCTACGCCGTCGTCGCCGAGCGCATGGAGCCGGCATCGCTGCCCGACCGGGTCGAGGGTTGGGTGGGGTTCAAGGCCGTGGTCTGGGCGGGTGCTCCGCTCGGCTCGCTGCTGCCGGCGCAGGACAAGGCCCTGCGCGAGTGGGTCGAAGGCGGAGGGCGGTTGGTGCTGCAGGCCTCTGCCGCGGCCGACGGCTTCTCGCTCGA
>JBEGNG010000184.1:0-5413 GCA_041182645.1 Planctomycetota bacterium | reverse complement strand
CAGGATGTCGTCGTCCTCGCGCAGCGCCGTCTGCGGCGACGCCCCCGACATGAGCTTGCCGTAGACCTCGCTCGTGCTCGCGACGAGCGTGCGTGCGCCAAGCCGCGACGCCGCCTCGAGCACGACCTCGGTCCCGCGCACGTTGTTCACGAGCGTCTCGACGGGCCGATCGATGACCAGCCGCACCCCGACCGTTGCGGCGAGGTGCACGATGACCTGCGCTCCATGGGCGGCACGCGCGACGGTGGCCGGATCCAGCACGGTGCCCTCGATCAGCGTGAAGCCGGCACGGCCTTCGAGCGCTGCGAGGTTGCGCCGACGACCCGTCGACAGGTCATCGAGCGCCGTCACGGTGTGGCCCGCGGCGACGAGCGCCTCGCAGAGATGGCTGCCGATGAACCCGGCGCCGCCCGTGACCAGGTGGTGCATGCGACGAAGCGTAGCCCGGGCGGGCACGGACCGCGCCGTCCCGCGAGGCGAGCCCTCGCGTCAACCCCAGCCGAGCACCGTGACGCCCGCCAGCACGATGCCCGCGGCACCGAGGGCGGCGATGACCACGAGCACCGCCGCAGCCGGCCATCCGCGGCGCAGGGCCCGGTGCGTCAGGTGATCGGTGCCGCCGATCATCGGGTTCTGCCCGCGCGCCGCACGCGTGATGCAGACGAACCCCGTGTCGACGACGAACGGCAGGCCGAGCATCACTGGCAGCGCAGCCGGAAGCCACGGCCGGACCTGCTCGCACTGCTGCGCATCAAGCTCGAGCGACACCAGCGCCGCGAGCGCACCGAAGAGCGCGCCCACGGGCAGCGCGCCGAGGTCGCCCAGGAAGATCCGCGCCTGCGGCTTGTTCCACCACCAGAATGCGAGCATGGCCCCTGCCGCCGCTCCGGCCAGCGACGCCACGCGCGGATCGGTCGTGAAGAGCGCCACGCCGGCGAAGCATGGCACGGCCGCGGTCGCGCACGCGCCGTCCATGTTGTCGAGCATGTTCACGCTGTTGCAGAAGACCAGGGACCACGCCGCGATCACGGCGGCATCGTCGGCACCCAGCCCTCGCGCCTGCGCGATCCACCATCCCAGGGCGAGCGCGCCCGCCACCTGGAGCATGAGCTTCGTCCAGTGGCGCAGGTGGTGCAGATCGTCGACCAGGCCGACCGCCGCCAGGAGCAGCACGCCGGGCAGCACGGCTCCCGGCAGCGAGAGCACCGATGCCAGCAGCAGCGCAGCCAGCACGCCGATGCCGCCGTGCAGCGCCACCGGCTCGCGGTGCCAGCGATCGGCACGCGGCCTGGCCATCCATCCGTTGGCCAGCGCCAGGCGGCGCACGACGGCCACCGCAGGCACGCCCACGATGAGTGCGCATGCCGCGTGAACCAGCATGAAGCCGGTCGCGTCGGCCGGCGGCGGTGCGGTGATCGCCTCCATCGGGGCGATGCTATGCCGCCCGGGGCCGCGCGTCGGCGCGCCGTACACTCGCGGCATGTGCGGCGTGGCGGGCTTCCTCGATCCGCGTGGGACCATCAAGGATCCCCGCTCGACGCTCGCGCGCATGGCGGCGCTCTCGAGGCACCGCGGTCCCGATGCGTTCGGCATCCACTGGGGCGATGACGGCGTCGGCCTGGCCCACGCACGGCTGGCGATCCTCGACCGATCGGTCACCGGCGCACAGCCGATGGAGTCGGCGCACGGACGCTTCGTCATCGCCTACAACGGCGAGGTCTACAACCACCTCGACCTGCGCCGGGAGCTCGGCGACGGCATCGCCTGGCGCGGCACGTCCGACACCGAGACGATCCTCGCGTGCTTCGAGCGCTGGGGCGTCGCGGCGACGCTGCCGAAGCTGGAAGGGATGTTCGCGATCGCGGCGTGGGAGCGTGGGCCGCGCGTGCTCTGGCTGGCGCGTGATCCCATGGGCAAGAAGCCGCTGACCGTAGGCTGGCACGGTGGCGTGCTCGCCTTCAGCAGCGAACTGCATGCGCTCGCTGCGCTGCCGTCGTGGCCGCCGCCGATCGATCGCCAGGCCCTCGCGGCGTACGTGCGCTACCAGTGCGTCCCCTCGCCGCGCACGATCCACCAGGGCTTCACCAAGCTCGCCGCAGGCTCGACGCTGCGGATCGGGCCCGATGACCTCGCGAGGCCCGGCACGCTGCCATCGTCCACGGCATTCTGGCAGGCTCGTGAGGCGGCCGTCGACGGTGAGCGGCACCGCCTGTCGGGCTCCGGCGAAGAACTCTCCCGGATGCTCCAGTCCACGCTTGAGCGTGCCGTCGAGCGACGACTCCTGAGCGATGTTCCCGTCGGCGCGTTCCTCTCGGGCGGCATCGACAGCGGCGTCGTGACCGCGCTCATGACGCGCGTGGCACCGTCACGCGTGCGCACCTTCTCGATCGGGTTCGCCTCGGCGGCGTACGACGAGCGGCCGCTGGCGCGCTCGGTGGCCGAGCACCTGGGCACCGAGCACGCGGACTGGCTCGTCGGTCCCAACGAGGCCCTCGAGGCCGCGATGGACGTGGGCGCGGTGTGGGACGAGCCGTTCGCCGACTCGAGCGCGATCCCGAGCCTGCTGCTGGCTCGCGCGGTGCGGCCGCACGTGTCGGTGGTGCTCACCGGCGACGGTGGCGACGAGCTCTTCGGGGGCTACCAGCGCTACCAGCATGCGTACCGACTCTGGCGCAGGGCGCAGGCGCTGCCCGCACCCGTCCGAAGCGCACTCGTCGCGGCGCTTGGTGCGCCGCCGGCCGAGTTCTGGCGGCTGCTCGATGCCCTCGCGCCCGGCCGCCTGCTGGGCGCGCATCCGGCACGCACGATCCGGCGCGGCCGCCAGGCCCTCGCAGCCACGAGCGTCGATGCGCTTCCTCGCTGCATGATGAGCGTGTCCGAGGATGCGCCGGCGCTCGTACCGGGCACCAACGAGGCCCCGACGCTGCTCGACCACTTCGATGAGGTCCCGCAGCTGGACACCTTCGAGGCGCGTTTCATGCTCGCCGACCTGATGACCTACCTGCCCGACGACCTCCTCGTGAAGGTCGACCGGGCCTCCATGAGCGTTGGACTCGAGGCCCGCTGCCCGATGCTCGACCGCGACGTGGTGGGCCTCAGCATGCGCATCCCGCCGCATGAGCGGCTGGGCCCTTCGGGCACCAAGCTCGTGCTGCGGCGCCTCGCCGCAAGGTTGCTGCCCGAGCCCGTGCTCCGGGCACCCAAGCGGGGCTTCGCGGTGCCGCTCGCCGAGTGGATGTCGGGGCCGCTGCGCCACTGGGCCGGCGACATGCTGGGCGACGCCACGACCGCACGCTGCGGGCTCTTCGATGCAGCGGCCGTGCGTTCGGTCGCGACTCGGCTCTCCGCCAACGAGACGGACGTCGCGAGCACCGCATGGACCATCGCGACGGCGCACTCGTGGGCGATCCACTCGCGCCGGCTCGTGCGCGCGCAGGCCGATACGCTCCGCACATGAGCGCTGGAACGATCCTCGTGACCGGGGCCGCGGGCTTCATCGGGAGCCACGTGGCGCACCTGCTGCTGGACCGCGGCGACCGCGTGGTCGGCCTCGACAACCTCAACGACTACTACGACCCGACGCTGAAGGAGGCGCGCCTGGCTCGCCTCGCCCCGCGTGCGGGCTTCTCGTTCGAGCGCGTCGACGTGGCCGATGCGGCCGCGCTCGTGCGCGTGTTCAAGGATCACGCGATCGACCGCGTGGTGCACCTGGCCGCGCAGGCAGGCGTGCGGTACTCGATGGTCAACCCAATGGCGTACGTCGAGGCCAACCTCACCGGCTTCACCAACATCCTCGAGCGGTGCCGCCACGGCGGCGTGCGCCACCTGGTCTACGCGAGCACCAGCAGCGTGTACGGATCCAACACCGACATGCCCTTCCGCGTCGGCCAGTCCTGCGACCACCCGCTGTCGTTCTACGCCGCCACGAAGAAGGCCAACGAACTGATGGCGCACACCTACGCGGCGATGTTCGGCCTGCCGTGCACCGGGCTGCGCTTCTTCACGGTCTACGGCCCCTGGGGCCGGCCGGACATGGCGCTCTTCCTCTTCACGAAGGCGATCCTGGCCGGCGAGCCGATCAAGGTGTTCAACCACGGCCACCACAAGCGCGACTTCACCTACGTCGATGACATCGCCGGCGGCGTGGTCGCCTCGCTCGACCATGTCGCCGCGCCCAACCCGTCGTGGAGCGGTGCGCATCCGGATCCGGCCACGAGCAACGTGCCCTGGCGGCTCTTCAACATCGGCAACGGCACGCCGGTCGAGCTCTCGCGCTACATCGAGCTGATCGAGGAGAACCTGGGCCGCAAGGCCACGCGCGAACTGCTGCCGCTGCAGCCGGGCGACGTGCCGGACACCTGGGCCGACACGACCAGCCTGACGCAAGCCACCGGCTATCGACCCGGCACGCCCGTCGAGGTCGGCGTCAAGCGCTTCATCGATTGGTACTGCGAGTACTACCGCGTCAAGCGCTGAGCGCTCACCGATCCGTACGCGACCAGCCGGCAAGCAGGTCCTGCTCGGCACCCACCGTGCTCGTCGGGATCGACGGCAGGCCGAGGAGCCACAGCGCACAGTTGCCGGCATCCGCGTTGCGGATCGGCGCGCCGCCGGTGGCCGACATGCGCTCGGTCGCCGCGGGGCGCGTGCGCGACGGGCTGAGCGCATAGAGATCGCCGGCCGCACCATCTCCCGTCCACAGCACGAACGGAATGCGGAAGTTCAGCGGGGAGTCATGCACGGTGTGCGACAGCGCCGGTGCGCCACCGCCATGATCCGCGGTCATGATGATCGCGGTGCGTCCCTTCAACGATGGGTTCGACCCCACATGCCGCACGAGCCGGTCGACGAGCGCATCCATGCGATCGACGCAGTCGAGGTAGTCCGAGCCGGGCGTCATGTCCCACGCCTTGCCGTGGCCCGTCAGGTCCGTGTCGGCGAAGTGGAGGAACCACAGCGAGCGCCGGCCATCGGCCGCGGCCCGGTCGAGCGCAGCCTCGGCCTTGCGTTCGACGCCCTCGCCTCGGAACGCGAGCTCGACGACGTCGAGCTTGGCACGCCCGTGGTCGGGCGCGATCGCATCCGGCGCACCCTGCTCCTCGCGGTAACTGTTGTCGAACAGGATGAACTTCTCCTTGCTCGCGATCATCCCGGTGAGCAGGCCATGATCATGCGCCACATCCCACATGCTCGGGACGTAGGACCCGTGCGCGGCATGCAGCGTGCCGCCCTCGGCGATCGTCGGCGGAAGGTCGTTGGGGAGCCAGTTGTGGCCCTGCGGTCCCTTGAAGATCCGACCGGTCACCATGCCCGTGTGGTTGGGCAGCGTGACGGTGATGTCGGGGTCGGTCCGCGCCTCGAGCGTGTGCGGTCCCTTCAGCAGCGCAGCGAATCCCGGGCGCCCGCGCCGCAC
>JBEGNG010000183.1:0-6788 GCA_041182645.1 Planctomycetota bacterium | reverse complement strand
GCGCGCCACGCGAAGACCGACACCACCTGGTCGCCCGAGCTCATCGAGGCGCTCAAGCAGTGCGACCGCCTGGCCAAGGTCCTCCGCAAGCGTCGGCTCGATGCGGGCATGATCACGCTGAGCCTGCCCGAGAGCGAGCTCGTGTTCGACGAGGATGGCCGGGTGAAGGACGTCGTGCCCGAGGATGGCGCGTTCACGCACACGCTCATCGAGATGTTCATGGTCGAGGCCAACGAGGCCCTCGCGCGGACCTTCGCCGACATCACGGTCCCGCTGATCCGCCGCGTGCACCCGGAGCCGGCCACGACCGAGTTCACGGCCCTTCGGCTGGCGGCGCGAACCGTCGGTCGCCGCCTGCCCGAGGAGCCCACGCGCCACGACCTGCAGTCGATCCTCGACCAGACCCGCGGCACGCCCGCCGAGCGCAGCGTGCACTACGCGGTGCTGCGCAGCATGAGCAAGGCGATCTACAGCCCGGCGATGATCGGCCACTTCGCCCTGGCGAGCGAGCACTACACGCACTTCACGAGCCCCATCCGGCGCTACCCCGACCTGCTCGTGCACCGCGCGATGGATGCCTACCTCGCCCACACGGACAACGGCGCGCATCCGCCCGGCGGCCGCGGCAAGCGCGACCTGGCGTCATCGCTGATGAGCGACCCCGGCGTCCTCGCCGAGGAGCGGCTCATCGAGTTCGGCCAGCACTGCAGCTCGACCGAGGTCCAGTCCGAGGGCGCAGAGCGCGACCTGCGCACCTTCCTCGTGCTGCAGTTCCTGCAGGAGCACCACATGGGCGACGAACTGCCTGCCGCCGTGACGGGGCTCTCGCCCGGCGGCAACGGCCTGTTCATCACGCTCGAGAAGTACTTCGTCGATGGCTTCGCCAAGAGCGCGGAACTCTCGGCCAACAGCGGCCGCGCGGAACGCTGGGAGATCGACGAATCCAGCGGGCGCCTGCGCTCGCAGCGCTCGGGCGCGCACATCGGCGTGGGTGACCGCGTGACCGTGCGCATCATGTCGATCGACACGGCGGCACGGCGCATGGAGCTCATGGTGACCAGCACGCTGCAGAGCGCGGCGGGCGCGATGCCGGCCATGCGCGGCGACGGCTTCCGCGACTTCACGAGCGGTCGCGGCGGCAAGAAGAAGGTCAAGGGCCACAAGAAGGGCTTCAAGCAGGGTCGCCGCGGCAAGAAGAGCTGGTGATTCCGGCGGCGGTGCCCCGTAGACTCACCGCATGCACCTCCGGGCCCTCTTCGCCGTCGTCGTCTCGATCATCCTGCTGCTGGGTGCCCGCGAAGGTGCAGGAGCCACCAGCATGGCATCGACCCGCTTCCACAAGGGCGCCGGCAGCGCCGAGACCATCTTCACGCTGTCCTCCGACCGTTTCTACGAAGGTGCCGGCACCGCCAAGACCCTGCTGACCATCAGCGGCGATCGGATCTACGAAGGAGCGGGCACGGCCAAGACCCTGCTCACGGTGAAGGACGGTCGCGTGTACGAGGGTGCCGGCACCGCCAAGACCCTGTGGACGATCAAGGACGGCCGCATCTACGACGGTCCCGGCACCGCGAAGACGCTCTACACGGTGAAGGACAAGCGTCTGTACGAAGGTGCGGGAACGGCCAAGACCCTGATGAACTGGGACGGTGGCCTCAGCGAGGTCGAGCTCGCCGCCGTCGTGTGGCTCTGGGTGAAGCGGTACTGACGTCCGGAGCCGCTCCGGGCATCGCACGTTCTGGTGCACGACCTGCTGCGTTGATGGTCCGGGGTCATCCCGTGCGGGCGTGCCCGGACAGGCCCACGCTCCTCACTCGAAGCACTCCAGCCAGAAGTCGCGCGCACGCTCGCGGGCACGCTGGTCGGCGCGGCGCTGGTAGACCGTACCGAAGGCGGCGTTGTTCGCCTCGGGATTCGTGAACGCGTGCACCGTGCCGCCGTAGGCGCAGACTTCCCAGTCGGCGCCGCGCGCACCCATCTCGGCGGCGAAGGCGAGCAGTTGCTCGGGGGTGGCCATCGGATCGTCGTAGCCGTGCAGCGCGAGCACCTTCGCGCTGATGGTGCCCGATGGGGCCGATGGCAGCGGCGTGAAGAGCGCATGGAACGCCGCCACGCCGCGCAGGCCATCCATGCCGTGGCGCGCAGCATCGAGGACGCAGAGCCCGCCGAAGCAGAAGCCCATCGCACCCAGGCGCGCTGGATCGGCGCCGGGAATCGAGCGCGCCGCAACGAAGGCCGCATCCAGACGCCGCTTGAGCAGGGTGCGGTCCTCCATGAACGGCGTCATGAGCGCCGAGCACTCCTCGTTGGTGGTGCCGAGCTTGCCTGCGCCGTACATGTCGACGGCGAAGCCGATGAAGCCGAGCGCGGCGAGCCTGCGGGCCTCTTCGCGGACGAACTCATCGTGGCCGCGCCAGGCATGGATGACCAGCACCACCGGTCGGGGGGCGTCGGCATCGGGCATCGCGACGAACCCGCGCAGGGCCTGCGATCCTTCGTGATAGTCGAGGTCGGTCGTTCGCATGGTGGAAAGGTAGCGGGCTCGTCGAGCACGGTCTCGCCGCGGAATCTCACCGAACTTCAGGCGGCTTTCCCGGATCGCGCCCGGAGGCATGCGATGATCGCCCCGGCTTTCTTCCATCCGGGGACCTTCCATGCGTCACGCAATCCATCGTGGGCCTTGGCTTCGCGCCAAGGTCGCGGCCTTCGCACACTCGTTCGCGACCCTCGCCTTCATGGGCGGGGCGCATGGAGGGACAACCCTGGCCATGGGGCCCGGCGCTCCGCCCGGGCCCGAGTCGTGGCGCATCGACACGGCACTGGCTCCCTGCCCGGGCACGCCCGCGCTCGGCAGGACCGTCACCAGCACGTCGGAGTGGATCCTCGCTGCAGCCTGGCACGATGATGACCTGGGCATCACGTCGCCGATCGTGCACGCCTGGTCGTTCATCGACGGTGCGTGGTCCTGCATGCCGCCCATCGAACATCCCACCGATGACCCCCACGCGGACTTCGGGCGTTCCCTGAGCATCGATGGCGATGTGCTGGCCGTGGGCGCCCCCGATGAATCGGTGCTGGGGCACCACGCCGCGGGTGCCGTCCATCTGTATCGACGCCATGGGCATCACTGGGTCTTCTCGGGCTCCGTGCACGCACCCGTCGTGCAGGGCGGGTCCGCCTTCGGGTCATCCGTTGCCCTCCGTGGCAACACCCTCCTCGTGGGCAGTCCCCGCTGGGATGCCGGTGCATCGGGCTTCGACGAGGGCCGCGCCGATGTGTACGACCTGGGTGGTTTCCGCCCCACGCATCGATCCATGCTCTGGTCACCCACACCCGCACTCGGCGGGCGCTTTGGTTGGGCCGTTGCGCTGCACGATGCCGGGCCCGGTGCCATGCACCTGGCCATCGGCGCTCCGTGGGAAGCCGGCAGCGATGGCACGACCCGTTCCGGCGCGGTGCATGTCGGCCGCATCGGGTCCGCCCCTGGATCGACTCCTGGACTCGTCGATCGACTCGGCGGCTCCGAACATGACGAGTGGTTCGGTTGGTCGCTTGCCCTCACGCAGAATGAGCTGGTCATCGGTGTGCCGCGTGCCGACGGCGGTGCACTCGAGCCTTCGACGATCGGCCGCCGTCGCGGGTGCGTGGTCACAACGCTGATCGATGAGGCAGGCACGCTTTCGGCGCTCCAGCGCACCTGGGGTGGGCCCCTCCCCGAGGAGCATGTCGGGTGGTCCATCGCCGTGCATGATGGTTGGCTCGTGACGGGCGCACCCACCGCCGGTGCAGCAGGCTCGCTGGAGGGCGCGGTCTACCTGTGCAGGCGCACGGCCTCGTCCACCACCCCTCGTGGCACGACCGCGCGTTGGCGCCTGATGCAGCGCATCACGCAGGCATCGGCCCGGCCGGGCGACGGACTCGGTGCGGGCGTGGCGATCAACGGACCGTGGATCGTCGCGTCGCGCACGGGGGATCCGGAACAGCCCGTGCAGCCCGGGTTCTGCCTCGTGCTCTCACCCGAGTGGGTACATCCGTTCAATGACCTCGCGCCATCCCTCGGCACTCTCGCAGGCGATGAAGGCATCCTTCACGGCACGGGCATCGGGGTGGTGGGCGGCGAACTTGATCCCGAACTTGCGCATGTGGCGGCTGGTGGTCCGATCGCCGTGGATGATGCTCGCCAGCCGATAGTGCTCCAAGAGCACCTCACGCTGCTCGGCGACGGTGGGCAGGGTCGGCGTTCGTCCCGCCATCATGTCGCGGGCCTGTCGGAAGATCCAGGGGTTGCCGATGCAGCCACGCGCCACGCTCACGCCGGCCACGCCGCACTGGTCGAGCATGGCGAAGATGTCCTCGACGGTCCAAATGTCCCCGCTGCCGAACACGACCCGATCCGGGCGGCGCCGCGTGAGCTCCTCCAGGAACTCCCATCGGCCTGGCCCCTCGTACCGCTGCTGCACCGTGCGGCAGTGCACGGTGGTCCAGGCATAGCCGAGTTCATACGCGGCATCGAAGACCTTCCAGAAGCCGTGCTCCGCACCCTCGGTGTCATCCCAGCCTCGACGGAGCTTCACCGTGCACGGCACCCGGCCGGCCACGGCATCGAGCACCGCGCGAAGCACCGGCACGGCCTCGTCCGGGTGCTGCAGGAAGTGCCCGCCGCGCGAGGCGCTCTTGATCTTCTTCACCGGGCACGCCATGTTCACGTCGATCACGTCGTAGCCCATCCCCACCAGGATGTCGGCGCCACGGGCCATCTCATCGGGCGTCGTGCCCATGATCTGGCCTGCGATCGGGTGGTCGTCGGTGCTCGCGGCGAGGTTGTCCTCGATCTCGCCCATCCCGCACTCGGTGGCGATCAGGTCGGGGTCCTCCTTGCGGCGCCCCTTGCCGCCGTTGATCAGCGTCCGGTCGAGCAGCGCCTCGGTCACGCAGAACGGGCAGCCGTGGCGGCGGGCGACCAGCCGCATCGCGCCGTCGCTGTAGCCCGCCAAGCCAGCCTGGAAGAACGGGGCATCGAAGCCGGGAACGAGCGCCAGCACGCGCGGGTCGGGCTTCACGAGCCGGGCGGTTTCGACGATCGATCGGCTCAGCCTTCGGGGTGGCAACTCGGATGGTGACAGCTCGACGCTCACGCGTGCGAGTCTAGGTCGTTGCGGTGTCGGCACGGGGGTACACTCCTGCCCATGCGCCTGGCTCCGATCGCCCTCCTGCTGCTCACCGGTTGCGTCAACACCGTCGACCTGGCCCGGGCCACGCGGCCGTACCCGGTGGGCCGACCGCAAGCCGCGGTTGAACAGGTCCAGGTCGTCCAGGAGGACGAGGCCATCCGCATCACCAACGGCACTGCCGTGAACTACGAGGGCGTCAGCCTGTGGGTCAACCGTCGCTACGTGAAGGATGCGGTCACGATCCCTGCCGGCGGCACGGTGCAGGTCCAGTTCAGCGACCTGCGCGACCAGTGGGGCGAGCAGCCGTATCCGCGCGCACTCTTCCGTAGCCGCCAGCCGACCCCGATCGTGCTCGTGCAGGTCGAGCCTGCACCGGAGCAGCCGTTGGTCGGACTCGTCGTGGTCACGCCGCGCGTCAACGCGCTTCGCTGAGCATCAGCCGCCGCACGGGCCCCAGGCACCGAGCAGGACGCCCAGGTCCGCACCATCGACGGTGCCGTTGCCCGTCAGGTCCGCAGCACCCGAACCGCCCCAGGCTCCCAGGAGCATGCCCAGATCCGCGCCACCGACCTGTCCGTCGCCGTTCAGGTCCGCGGGGCAATCACCGGGCACGCTGCCCGCATCGGCGGGATCGCTGCCGGCGTCGAGCTCATCGCGGTCGGGGAACCCATCCAGGTCGCGGTCCGTGCCGAGCCGGATCTGCGACCCAGCCGGCACCAGCGTGTAGGTGAGTTCGCTCCCTGCCGCCGCCTGCGCGAGCAGTTGCGCTGCGCTGAGCGTGGGTTCGCCCACCCGGTCGCTCACGAATTGGCCGCCCTGCAGGAACCACCCGCGCGCCTCGCCGCCGATGCGTCCCTTCACGATCAGCCCGACGGACCCGCCGTTCGCGATCGTGACGAACTGGTTGATGCGCGCGGTGTCGTCCCCCGTGCCGTCGGCGGTCACCTGCTGGCCCACGCCCGCACGCTGGCCCGTCGGGAACGAGAGCATGAACGCCTCGATGTCGCGCCGCTGCTGCTGACCCTGCGTGCCGGGCGCCCACTGGAACCCGATCGAGAGCAGATCCTGCAGCGTGGCTTCCTCGCCGTTGTGGTCGAAGCCCACGCCGCGCAGCGCGGTCTGGCTCTGACGGTTCGCGCCGACCTTGCGCCAGATCTCGCGCAGGTGCGCGTTCTTGCGGTTCTGCTGCTCGCCACCGGGCGCGGGGATGTCGACCCGCTGGTTCGTGCCCGTCGGCAGCGCGTGGCACGCGTTGCAGGTCAGGCCCGGGGGCGCACCGAAGTTCTGGAGCGTCTGGTAGAGGTTCAATCCGGTCACGGGATTGCCGGTCCCGCCGAGTCCCGTCGCCTGGCCGCCGAAGATGGGCACGCTCGTCTTCAGCGTGTCGTCGATGTTGCGGTTGGGATTCGGCGGGAACACCAGTGATCCCACGTAGTCCGTGAGCTGCTGCATCTCCTGCGCGGTGATCTCGAACTCGCGACCCTGCAGGTGGGTGAACGCCACGTTGAACTCGGTGAGGTTGTCCTTCTCGCCGCGCCAGTGCATCGGCCCGTTGCCGATGATCCCCTGAAGCACCTGCGTCGTCATCGGCCCCTTCATCGGGTGCCACTGGATGCA
>JBEGNG010000182.1:0-4230 GCA_041182645.1 Planctomycetota bacterium | reverse complement strand
CGAGGGTTCATCGGCGTACGGCTCGTGCATGCGCGCGGTCCGCGAGCCGAGCGTGCCGTCGATGAAGCTCTTGTAGCCGACGACCCAGAGCCGGTCGGTGCCCTCGAACGCGACGCCCTGCGTGACGTCGAGGGGCCAGTCTCGGTCCAGCAGCGTGACGGCCATGCGCAGGGGAAGATCGTTCCTGCGCTGGGCCAGGACCTGGTCCAGGTCGACGCCGTACTCCATGCTGCCCACGCCCGTCACACCCAGTGCATGCAGGTGACGGACCGCGGCGTCGAGTGCAGCGCGTCGCTGGTGCACGTCGGGCGCGGGGATCGCGGGTTTGGCGACGTGCCATGCCGCGGCTTCACGGAGCAGGCCGGACGGTGCGCCGGCGGCATCACGCACGATCTCGCCGCCATCGGGCGTGCGCGACAGGTCCAGCCGATCCATCACGCTCCGGCTGACGACGCATGCGTGGTGGTCCATGCGCCACGCCACCACGGGCCGGCCATCGAGCCCATCGAACCAAGCGGCGGTCGGGAGTTCGCCTCCCCAGCGATCCTCGTTCCAGCCCTGCGCGATGAGCCAGCGACCTGGAGCGAGCGCGGCATGCCGGGCCCGCACGAGGAGCTCGACCGCGGCACGGCTCGTGCATGACGACAGGTCGAGCATCCCCAGACCGAGCCCGCCCAGGAGCAGGTGCAGGTGGCCGTCGATCAGGCCGGGCACGGCGAAGGCGCCGGGCGCAAGCGCGATCGTGGGTGCCGCGGCCGCGTGATCGGTGATGGCACCGTCGCACCAGTGGACGCCTCGGCGTTCGCCCGAGGAGGGGCACCACGCGGGAAGGTCGACCGAACCTGCAGCAGCCATCGCCCTATCCTAGGACCATGATGGCCCGACGAATCGTGATCCATGCGTCGCTCCTTGCCTCCCTGGCGACGGCCGCCTGCAGCGATGCCCAGCCCAAGCCACCCGCGGCGGCGGGGCCCAAGCCGCCGGCCGCGTCTGCGCCTGCGTCAGGCGGTCAGCCCGCGGCCCAATCGGGCGGTGGTGCAGGGGCGCCGCAAGCCAAGGGCGCTGCACCGTCGTGGCCACTCAGCAGCGCCACGAGCGATGCGGCGGTCATCGAAGTCGGCGGCCTGAGTTTCCCGAAGCCCGCGACCTGGCAGTGGCAGCTGCCCACGATGCAGTTCCGTACGCTCCAGTACTCGGTGCCCGGCCCGGGCGGCGAGGATGGCGGCGCCGCGGAGCTCGTGATCAGCCTGTTCGCGGGCGGCGATGGCGGGCCGATCGATGCCAACATCGAGCGCTGGGTCCGCCAGTTCCGCGCGAGCGACGGCGGACCGATCACGCCGATCCGCGAGGACATCACCGTCGCCGGCATGAAGGTGGCGCTGATCGAGCTCAAGGGCTCATACCACGGGATGGGCGCTGCGGCGCCGCGGCCGGGCCAGATGCAGTTCGGCGCGATCGTGCAGGCTCCCGATCGAAACGTGTTCCTCAGGTTGAACGGCCCCGAACGCACGGTCGAGCTGCAGCGCAAGGACTTCCGGGCCATGATCGATGGCCTGCGAGCGGACCTGGCGGCACCGCCGGCACCCTGACCGCGCCGCCGGATGGGATGCAACGCAAGCGGGCCGACCGGGATGCCCGATCGGCCCGCGCTGGTCGTGCCCGGGATGTCCGTCAGCGCTTGGCGGCGGCGTCGAAACGCTTGTTGACCTCGTTCCAGTTGACGACGCCCCACCAGGCGGTGATGTAGTCCGGGCGGCGGTTCTGGTAGTTCAGGTAGTACGCGTGTTCCCACACGTCCAGGCAGAGGATCGGCGTGCCTTCGCAGTCGCTGATCCCGGCCATGAGGGGGTTGTCCTGGTTCGGGGTCGAGCAGACGGCCAGCGACCCGTTGGGCATGACGCAGAGCCATGCCCAGCCCGAGCCGAAGCGGCCGGTGCCCGCGGCCGCGAACTTCTTCTTGAAGTCGTCCATGGAGCCGAAGGCCGCGTTGATCGCCTTGGCGAGCGCATCGCTCGGTTGGCCGCCGGTGCCGGGCGCGGCCATGAGCGACCAGAACATGGTGTGGTTCCACGCACCGCCACCGTTGTTGCGCACGGGGTTGCGCAGGCCATCGGGCAGCGACGCGATGCGCCGGCAGAGTTCGTCGAGCGTGAGGCCCTGCAGGTCGGGGTGCGCCTCGAGCGCGGCGTTCAGGTTCGTCACGTACGCGTTGTGGTGCTTGGTGTGGTGGATGTTCATCGTCCGCGCGTCGATCACGGGCTCGAGCGCGTTCTCGGCGTACGGGAGCGGGGGAAGGGTGAACGGGTAGTGGTTGCTCATGGATCGGAGTGTAGGTCGCACGCGTCCGGCACGCCGGGAGCCCGGCGGCGCAGGCGGCACCGCGGCATCACCTGAGCTCGAGTCCGTCGACGCCGAACTCGACGCCCGTGGGGAGCATGCGCTCGTCGCGCGCGTGCAGGATGTCGTGCGTCATGTGCACGAGCACCGTCCGTGCGGCGCCGATGCGCGAGGCGGCGTCGATGGCCTGGTCGATCGTGAAGTGCGTCGGATGCGAGCGGAACCGCAGGCCGTCCAGGACCAGCGTGCGGGTGCCCGAGAGATGCCGCCATGCGTCGGGGGGAATGCCGTTGACGTCGGTGGCGTACACCAGCGGGAAGAGCGGCCCCGGTGCCTCGAAGCGCCATGCCAGGATCGGGAGCCTGCCGTGCAGCATCGGCACGGCCGTCGCACGGACGCCGTGGCAGTCGATCGTGTCGCCCGGCGAGACGCGCATGGACACCAGGTCGGCGACCCAGCTGTCGTTCGCGTTGCGTGCACGGTCGAAGATGTGTGCGTAGATGCGGTGCACCTCGTCGATGGTGCGTGCATCGCCGATGACCGGGATCGACGTGCCCATGAGGGCGTTGTAGCGGCGCACCTCGTCGAGTCCCCACACATGGTCGACGTGGCTGTGCGTGAGGAGGATGTGGTCGGCGCGATCGATCCCGTGCGTGAGTGCCTGCTGCCGATGGTCGGGTCCGACGTCAAGGAGCACGGTGCGGCGCGTGCCCTGCGCATCGTTGAAGCGCAGCATGGCGGACGTGCGCAGGCGTCGATCGCGCGGATCCGTGCTGGAGCAGGTGTCGCAGGAGCAGCCGATCAGCGGGACGCCGGCGGAGGTCCCGGTCCCGAGCAGCGTGAGGACGGCGTCGGATGCCCCGGCCGCCCGTTGGCCCGGAGCACCGTGGGGGTCAGCCACGGACCAGCGCTCCACGCAGCTGGCGCACGGCCTGGGCTGGATCGGACGACGCGAGCACGGCGCGGCTCACCGCAACGCCGCGGCACCCGAGCCCGGCGAGTTCACGCGCCCTGGTTTCGTCGATGCCTCCGATCGCAAGGTGCGGCACGCCGGGGTGTTCGGCCAGGAACCGCAGGAAGTAGGCAGGCCCGGCGATCGGCAGCCCATCCTTGGTCCCTGATGGATACATGCACCCGACGCCGCAGTACGACGCACCCGCGGCCACCGCCTCGGCGGCCTCGTGCGGATCGTGCGTGCTCGCACCGATGAGCAAGGATGCTCCGGCGATCGATCGTGCCGCGGCGATCGGCAGGTCGCCCTGGCCCAGGTGCACGCCGTCGGCATCGCTCGCCAGGGCAACGTCGATGCGGTCGTTGACGACGAGGCTCGCGCCGTGTGCCCGCGTGAGCGTGCGCAGTGCCTGCGCGCGCGCGAGGAGTTCCGTCCCGCCAAGCTCCTTCTCGCGCAGCTGCAGGCAGTCCGCGCCTCCATCGAGGGCAGCCTTCGCCGCATCGAGCCAGGGCATCGAGCAGAGCGACTCGGTCAGCAGCACGCACACCGCCCACTGCCGCGGCGCGGTGCCGGCGAGCCGCAGTGCTGCGTCGCGGGCGAGGTCGTAGGTGCGGTAGCGCACGCGCTCGATGCGGGCGGCGGCCACGGGATCGATGAGCTTGAGCGCTTCCTCGAGCGAGCGCAGTGCCTCGGTCGCGCGGGATCCGTTGGCGATCGCGAGCGCAAGCAGGTTCGGTCGGCTCGACTCCGCGGCGCCGGTGATCGCGGTGCCGGGATCCGCCGCGGCGTCACGCGAGGCGAGCAGGGCGGCGGCATCGAGGCCGGACAACGCCTGCGTGATCGCATGCCGGGCGGCCTTCAGGCCTTCGGTCAGGATCGCATCCTCGGCCCGGAATCTGGCCAGGTCCTCCAGGACCCGGAGGGCCTCGAGCGCACGGTTG
>JBEGNG010000181.1:0-5315 GCA_041182645.1 Planctomycetota bacterium | reverse complement strand
GCATCAAGGAACGACTGCATCGCGCGGCGGACGGCGTCGGGTGCATCGGAGAAGGGGACATGTCCGGCGTCAGGCACCAGCACCACGGTGCTCAGTCGGATCCCGTCACCGAAGACCCGCGCCATGCTCGGGTCGGTCACGCGATCCTCGTCGCCGTAGAGCACGAGCGTCGGTGCCTGCACGCCACCGAGCTGGCCATCGAGCCCGCCCTCGAGGAACGGTCGCAGCGCAGCCACGATCCGCAGCGTCGCGGGTCGAAGCCGCTGCGCGCGTTCGACCATCGCTGCCAGCAGGGGTTCGGGGACCGGCGGCGGTCGCTTGAAGACCATGCCCATGATCCGCACGAGGTCATCGCGCGACTGGATGTCCAAGGGATTCGCGCCGGTGTCCGCGAGCTTCATGAACTCGTTGCGGACCGGTGGATCCACGCCCGCCGGCGCGAGCAGCACGAGCCGATCGACCCGCTCGGGGTGCGCGATGGCGTAGGCGGTGGCCAGCGCGCCGCCCATGCTCGTTCCACCGAGGTCCATGCGTTCGATGCCCAGCGCCGCGCGCAAGCGGTCGACCTGCTCCACGTACCACGCGGCATCGGGCGTCGCGCCATCGGGCAGTGGGTGGTCACCGAATCCCGGCAGATCCGGCGCGATCACGCGTTGTTCCGGTCGCATCGCCGCGACCATCGTCATCGCTTCCTTGCTGGTGCCGAAGCCGTGCAGGAGCAGCAGCGGGGGAAGCCCAGGCGCACTCCCGTCGGGCGCGCGCTCCATCACCGGCCACGATTGGTCGCCCACCACGACGGTCGTCGTGGTGAGGCCGAACGCCAGGCCACCGAGCTTGCGGATCGTCCACTCGAACCCCGCAGGCCAGTTCCAGAGCGTGATGAGCCCGATGCACAGCGCCGCGATGGGCGTCAGCACAGCGATCAGGATCTTCCGCCGCATGATGTCATCCTAGGGATCGGACGGCCCTGTGGTTCATGCCGGCGTGGAAGAGCCCAGCCTCGACGCCCAGCCCGGCCCCACGACCTCGTCAGCACGCCTGGCAAAGCGCTCAGGCGTGCCCGGGTGGTCGAACGCGATCGAGTGGGCGTGCAGGAAGAGCGTCACGGCCTTCTCGCGCAGGGCGCTGGTGTTGGGCGGAAGCAGGCTCCGGTAGACGCGGTCGCCCAGCACCGGTGCACCAAGCCAGGCCAGGTGCGCACGGATCTGGTGCAGCCGCCCGGTTTCGATCGAGATCGAGAGCACCGCGTGGTCGCCCTTGGACGCGATCGTCCGCCAGTGGGTGATCGCGGGCTCGCCCGCCGTGGCGATCACGCTGACCTTGGTCCCGCCGCGCATCGTCTCGGCCAGTGGTTGACGGCAGGTGCCCTCCGGCCGAGGCAGGCGCCCGTGCACGATGGCCAGGTACGACTTGTCGATCGTGCGGCGCTCGAACTGCCGACGGATCGCGTCGTAGGCCGAGGCGGTCCGCGCCACGATCACGCACCCGCTCGTTTCGCGGTCGAGCCTGTGCAACAGCCCCCAGTCGCGCTCGTGACCGAGCCGCTCGAGCGTGCGGCCATCCTGGGCAAAGAGCGCATTCATGAGCGTGTCGCGCTGGTGGCCCGTGCCCGGCTGCGTCGGCATGCCTGCGGGCTTGGCGGCGACCATCACGTGGTCGTCCTGCAGCAGCAGGCCAAGATCGAGCGCTGGATTCGCCACGGGCGGGGGAGGCATGCCGCTATCTTCGCGCAAAGCGCCCGTCGGCGCACGACCCTCCATGCCGCACACCATCCATCCCCGGCTCGCTGCCTTCGGCGAGAGCATCTTCACGACCATGAGCCGCCTGGCGGTCGAGCACAAGGCCGTGAACCTCGGCCAGGGCTTCCCCGACTTCGATGCACCCGAGGTCGTGAAGCAGGCCGCGATCGATGCCATCAACGCGGGCCACAGCCAGTACGCGCGCGCCGCGGGGCTGCCGCACACCGTCGAGCGCATCAGCGAGCGCATGCGCGTCACGCATGGTTTCGCGCCCGATCCGATGGGGGAGGTCACGCTGTGCGCCGGCTGCTGCGAGGCGTTGACCGCGACGATCATCGGCCTGGGCGGCGTCGGCGACGAGGTGATCCTGCTTGACCCGTGCTACGACTCGTACGCAGCAGCCGTGGCCATGGCCGGCGCGACGGCGGTCCGCGTGCCGATGCAGGCGCCGGGGTTCCGCATCGAGCGCGATGCCCTCGCCCGTGCGATCACGCCGCGCACGAAGCTCATCCTGCTGAATTCGCCGCACAATCCGACCGGCCGCATCGCCACCGATGAGGAGCTGCGCACGGTCGCCGAGCTCGCCATCCGGCACGACTTGGTCGTCATGAGCGACGAGGTCTACGAAGAGATCCGCTTCACCGCGCCGCACCGTTCGATCGCCTGCCTGCCCGGCATGCGCGAGCGCACGGTCATCGTGACGAGCATGGGGAAGACCTTCTCGGTCACGGGGTGGCGGCTCGGCTGGGCCGTCGCGCCGCCGCCGCTCTCCGCTGCCGTGCGCGCCACGCACCAGTTCCTGACCTTCTGCGCACCGACTCCCTTCGTGCACGCCGCTGCTGCGGCCATCGACACGCTTGCCGATCCCGATGGCTACGGTGCCGATCTTCGTCGCGCGTACACCGAGCGCCGGGCGATCATGCACCGCGAACTGTCGAGCGCGGGGCTCGAACCGCTCTGGCCCGAGGGCGCGTACTTCATGCTCGCCAGCGTGGAGCCATGGGGCTTCACCGACGACGTGGAGGCCGCCACCACGCTCGTCCGTGAAGCCGGTGTCGCGGCCATCCCGTGCTCGGCGTTCTACGACGCAGCCCATGCCGAGCGCCGCTACCTGCGCTTTGCCTTCTGCAAGCAGGAGTCGACCATGCTCGAGGCCGGCCGGCGGCTGCGGCAGTGGGTGGCTGGTCGTCGGAAGGGCTGAAGGCACGGCGCGCGGCGCCGGCCACCGCCGGACGAGGGTTATCGAGCCGTGGCGCATGGCGACGCAGCAGGGTGGCTGGGGGCAGGGGTCTTGCGCCGCGCGTCGGAATCGCTATGCTTGCCGATTCCCCACTCCTGACCAAGGATTTCACCGTGTACGCGATCATCGAAGACAGCGGAACCCAGATCAAGGTTGCCAAGGGCGACGTGGTGCAGATTGACCTGCGCGAACTCGCCACTGGCGGCAAGGAACTCACCTTTGACCGCGTGCTCGCGGTCAACACCGGCGGCAAGGCCACCATCGGCGCGCCGTACGTCAAGGGCGCCTCGGTCGTCGCGACCGTGCTCGGCGAGGAAAAGGGCGACAAGACGATCGCCGTGAAGTACAGCCGCCGCAAGGGCTACCGCAAGAAGATCGGCCACCGTCAGGGCTACCTGAACGTGCGGATCGAAGACATCAAGGCCTGAACCGTCGCCGGCGCCTGGCGCGCCTGCTCGGCTTGGACCTGATTCCGACGAAAAACCCAGCGCCCCGTCGCACTCCTGCGGCGGGGCGCTAGTCTTTGACCTTGGTCAGGCGATCGCTCGCGGGGCAACCTGCGGGAGGAAAGTCCGAACACGACAGGACACGATGGTGGCTAACGGCCACCGGCCCCGGCGCAGGGGTCAGGGACAGTGCCACAGAAAACAAACCGCCACCGCAAGGTGGTAAGGGTGAAACGGTGCGGTAAGAGCGCACCGCTCCTCTGGTGACAGGGGAGGCAGGGCAAACCCCATCGCGTGCAAGCGCAAGCAGCCCCCGCCGCAAGGCACCTGTGGTCCGCAGGATGGGGCGGGTCGCGTGCTCCGAGCTGTCCGGCAACGGCAGCCTGAGAGAAATGATCGTCACCCGCAAGGGAACAGAATTCGGCTTACGACCACATCTGCGCCGCATGGGCCAACGCCCATGCACTTTTGTGCTGCCTAAACTCATCCTTGACATGAACTTGTGTCCAAAAACGGCGTAACGGTGGCGTTCCGCTCGGCTCGTCGGCATGGCATTCGCGCCCTTGCCGACCACCACATGTTGTGGTAGGAGTCCGAGAATGACGCGATAGATGGGCTGAAATCCTTAGATTTGTGTTGAGTCGACCATCCGACTCGGAAACAATCTCCCCTCAACCCAAGGGCAGCCGGCTTCCCGGCTGCAGGCCCTCCCAAGTGGGGGCCAGCCTCGGCACACACGACACCAACTCCCATGAGCATTTCCCCCAAGACCAACAGCATCCAGACCTACACCTCGCTGCTCTATCGCAAGGCGATCCATCCCGAGTTCTTCGGGATCGAAGGCCGCAACCGGATCGAGCACTGCGGCATGGAAGTGGAAGGATGGGTCTTCAAGGGCGGCCACTGCGCGCGGTTTGCCTTCGGCAGCACCGTGCTGGTCGAGGCCGTCGTCGAGAACCCGCAGACCATGCCGGAGCGCGGCCTGATGGCATCGCTGCTGTGCAACGGCGAGCGTGATCATGAGGAGCGCCTCTCCGACCACGCCATGTTCATGACCACCATCCAGACCGAGACGCTCAGCGAGCATCTCTACCTGGGCACCTACAAGGAAATGGTGGCCCACGCTCGCGAGAACGATTCGCTCGCCAGCATGTGGACGGATGAGGCCGGCAAGCCGAACCTGTCGCTGCTCGATATGCAGCGCCTGGGCAGCGAGCTGCACATCCAGGGCTATCACCTGCGTTCCGACTGCTCGATGGTGCTTCGCACCCAGTCGATGTTCCAGGTCGCGCTCAACGGCAAGAAGCTCGGCTGATGTCCCGGTGGGCGGCGCAGCAGCGCGCCATGGACCGGGCGTTCGGCGTCGATCTGCTTGATCACGCACGGCTGTTGCATGACGGCGCCGCAGCTCCTGCGGCTTCGAGCACCCCGACGTCGCCGGTCATCCGTGGTGAACGGGCCCCGGGATCCACCGAGCCCCGCCTGGTCGCACCACGCCCCTTGGCACCGCGTCCGATCCAGGCCCTCGGTGGTCCAGCCGTGCCGGCGCCCAGGCCGATCGCACCGCTGGGCACCCCCGCCACGACGCAGGCGGCACGCGCATCGGATCGGCCCACCGCCTCGCCAGCAGGCAGCGAGGCCATCGGCATCGGCGGAATCGGTCGACGACTCGAACTCGTGGGTGAACGTCTCGCCTTGCTGGAGGCACTTCGCGAGCGGCACGCCCGCGAGTGCCCACACTGCACGCGAGCCTCCGGGCACACGAACCTGGTCTTCGGAGAAGGGGCCGCAGACGCGGCGCTGGTCTTCGTCGGCGAGGCACCGGGCGAGACCGAGGACCAGACAGGGCGCCCCTTCGTCGGCAAGGCGGGGCAGAAGCTCGACGAGATG
>JBEGNG010000180.1:0-5892 GCA_041182645.1 Planctomycetota bacterium | reverse complement strand
ACCTCGCGCCGGACCCTGCGCACCATGTTGATCTTGCCGAGCCCGGCCAGGCCCATCGCGCCGTCCTCCGCGGTGACGCCGACCATCTCCGCCCCCGCCTCGCGCATGCGCGGACCACCCCACGCGGCGATGCGAAGCCCGGGATCGAGCTCGAGGAGCGCTCGGATGACCGGCGCGGCGTGGGCATCGCCGGACGGCTCGAACGCCGTGAAGAGCGTAGCCGTGAGCCTGTCGATCGTGTCGGCTAGCATCGCCCGCCCGACAGGCACCACCATGCTCAAGCGCACCCACTTCTGCGGCCACCTCCGTCCCACCCATGCGGGCCAGTCCGTCACCATCTGCGGCTGGGTCAACACCTACCGAGACCAGGGCAAGGGGCTCTTCTTCATCGACCTCCGCGACAAGGAAGGCCTCGCCCAGGTGGTCTTCGACCTCGAGTCGAGCGCCGATGACGTGGTCGAGGCTGCGCACGCGCTTCGCCGTGAGGACGTGGTCGCCGTCCAGGGCAAGGTCCGCCTGCGCGCGGGCGGCGCCAACCCCAAGCTCGCCACCGGCGAGGTCGAGGTCGTGGTCGAGCGGCTCGAGGTGCTGAACAAGGCCGAGACCCCGCCGATCCTGCCCGACGAGCACGAGGCGGAGAAGATCAACGAGGAGACGCGGCTGCGCTACCGGTACATCGACCTGCGCCGGCCGCGCATGCAGCACATCCTCAAGACCCGCAGCCGCATCACGAAGTTCGCGCGCGACTACTTCGCCGGCAACGGCTTCATGGAGATCGAGACGCCCCTGCTCATCAAGAGCACGCCCGAGGGCGCCCGCGACTTCATCGTGCCCAGCCGCCTCCACCCGGGGAGCTGGTACGCCCTGCCGCAGAGCCCGCAGCTCTTCAAGCAGATCCTGATGGTCGCCGGCTGCGACCGCTACATGCAGATCTGCCGATGCCTGCGCGACGAGGACCCGCGCGCCGACCGCCAGGCGGAGTTCAGCCAGATCGACCTCGAGATGTCCTTCGTCGAGCGCGAGGACGTGATGTCGATGATGACCGGCTTCGTGCGCGGGCTCTGGACCGAGCTCTTCCGGTACGACATCGGCGAGGTACCGATGATGACCTACGCCGAGGCGATGGAGCGCTACGGCATCGACCGCCCCGACACGCGCTTCGACCTGCACATCCATGACGTGTCGGACCTGGCCGCCGGCTGCGACTTCAAGGTCTTCCAGGAAGCGCTGGCCAAGCGCAGCCCCGCGGGACGGAAGGGCGTGGTCAAGTGCATCCGCGTCCCCGGCGGTGCGGAGAAGCTCACGCGCAAGATGACCGACGGCTATTCCGAGTGGGTCCGCACCTTCAAGGCCGGCGGGGTCCCTGTGGTCAAGCTCACGGCGAGCGGGCTCGAGACGGGCATCGCCAAGTTCCTCGAGCCGATCAAGGACCGGCTCATCGAGCGCCTGGGGCTCCAGGTGGGCGATGCCGTGCTGTTCGCCTGCGACACCTGGGAAGTCGCGACGAAGACGATGGGTGAGCTCCGCCTGAAGCTCGCCGGTGACCTGGGCCTCATCCCCGAGGGGCGCTGGAACTTCCTGTGGGTGATCGACTTCCCGATGTTCGAGTGGGATGACGACGGCAAGCGCTGGGTCGCCCTGCACCACCCGTTCACGAGCCCGAATCCCGACCAGTTCGGCATCCTCGAGAGCGATCCGGGCGCGTGCCTCAGTGCGGGCTACGACCTGGTGCTCAACGGCAGCGAGATCGCGGGCGGCTCGATCCGCATCCACCGCATGGACGTGCAGGAGCGTGTCTTCAAGCTGATCGGCCTCACGGCCGAGGATGCCAACGCCAAGTTCGGCTTCCTGCTGAGCGCGCTGCGCCACGGTGCACCGCCGCACGGCGGCATCGCGTTCGGGCTCGATCGCCTGGTCATGCACATCGTGGGCACGGACAACATCCGCGACGTGATCGCGTTCCCCAAGACGCAGTCCGGCGGCGACCTCATGATCGAGGCGCCGGGCCCGGTCGACCTGGCGCAGCTCCAGGAGCTGCACGTTCGCCAGGCCCTGCCTGCGAAGGTCTGAGCCCGCTCGCGGGCTCGGACGGTGATCAGCGTCCGGCGTGCGCCGGGTCCGGATCGTCGGGAGCGAGCCGCGTCAGCAGGCGCGCACCGATCATGTCGCCCTGCACGTTGACCATCGTGCGGACCATGTCGAGGATGCGGTCCACGCCGATGATGATGCCGATCGCCTCGACCGGCAGCGATCGCGCGGGGTCATTCCCGAGGCTCGCATTCACGGCCTGCACCACCAGCACCATGGTCACGAGGCCTGCGCTGGGGATCCCGGCCGCCCCCACCGCGGCCAGCGTCGCCGTCACGACGACGACCACGAGTTCCGCCCCGCCGAGCGCGATGCCGAAGAGCTGGCAGAGGAAGACGACCGCAACGGCCTCGTAGAGCGCGGTGCCGTCCATGTTCAGCGTCGAGCCGAGCGGGCAGACGAACCGCGTCGCGCGTCGGCTGCACCCGGCCGCCTCGCAGGCCTCCATCGTCACCGGGAGCGTGGCGCTGCTCGAGCTGGTGCTGAAGGCGGTGAGCATGGCGCGACGGACGCGCCAGAGGAACGCGAAGGGATTGCCGCCGCCGAGCACGGCCATGATGATGGGGAGCACCACGAAGGCGTGCAGCAGCAACCCGCCGAGCACGACCAGCATGTACGTGCCCAGCGAGCCCGACAGGGCCTCGAAGCCGGCCTTCGCGACGGTCGAGGTCACCAGGGCCAGGACGCCCACGGGCAGCACCCACAGCACCCAGCCGATCGCGCGCATGAGCGCCTGGTTGAGCCCCTCGATCACGTCGAGCGCCGTGCGGCCTGCGTCGCCGATCGCCGAGAGCCCAAGCCCGATGAGGATGCTGAAGGTGATCAGGCCCAACGGGCGCGCAGCGACCATCTCCCCGAACACGTTCTTCGGCACCAGCTGGAACAGGATCGAGCGCCACGCGTCGTGCAGCGAACCGACCTCGCCGCCGGCGACGGCTGCGGGGAGCGCCGAGGGCGAGGCCTTCAGCGCAGCGGCGGCGGCAGGGTCGATCGATGCGCCGGGAGCCACCCACGTCACGAGCAGTGCACCGAGCGAGGCCGCGATGGCCATCGTCGCGACGAAGAAGGCGAGCGTCGCACCGCCGAGCAGGCCCAGGCGCCCCGTCGCGCCGAGGCTCGCCGCACCGCCGATGACGCTGACGAGGATGAGCGGGACCACGAGCAGCAGCAGCGGGCGCACGAGCAGCATCTGGCCCGCGAGGTCGAAGCCGTCGGCCGAACCGCCGTTGCGGTGGATCCACTCACCGATGACGGCGCCGAGCAGCATGCCGCCGATCGAACCGAACGTGACCCAGCGGTCCTTCGTGCGGGTCGATGGGGCCGGGCCGTCCATGCCGGGTCAGTGCACGCCCTGTGCGGCCAGCCAGCGTTCGCAGTCGATGGCGGCTTGGCAGCCCATGCCTGCGGCGCTCACCGCCTGACGGTAGGTCGGGTCGGCCACGTCGCCGGCGGCGAACACGCCGTCGATGTTCGTCGCGCTGGAGCGGGTGGCCAGCGCCACGTAGCCCTTGTCGTCGAACGACAGGCCGGTGCCCTGCAGGAACCGGGTCGCAGGCGAGTGGCCGATGGCGATGAACAGCCCACCGACCGGGACGCGCGAACGCACCTTGGTGACGGTGTCCTCGAGCTCGACCGCCTCGATGCGCTTCTCGCCGATCACGTCGACGACGACCTTGTTCCAGAGCACTTCGGCCTTGGGGTCCTTGAGGATGCGCTCCTGCATGGCCTTGCTCGCGCGGAAACTGTCGCGGCGGTGGATGATGAGCACCTTGCCGGCGAACTTCGTCAGGTAGCTCGCCTCCTCCATCGCGGTGTCGCCGCCGCCGACGACGGCGACCGTTGCGCCGCGGTAGATCGGCAGCGCACCATCGCACACGGCGCAGGCGCTCACGCCGCCGCCGGTCTGCGCCAGGTGGAGCTCGTTCTTCAGGCCCAGCCAGTTCGCCGTGGCTCCCGTGGCGATGATGACCGAGTGTGCGCGCACGGTCTTGCCGTCGCCGGTCTTCAGCGTGAACGGGCGCTGCGAGAAGTCGCAGTGCACGATGTCGTCACCGACCACGCGCGTGCCGAAGCGCTCGGCCTGCTCCTGGAACTTCTGCATCATCTCGGGGCCGGTCACGCCGTGCGGGAAGCCCGGGTAGTTCTCGACCTCGGTCGTCATCATGAGCTGCCCACCCGGCAGCACGGGGGCCGGGTTCGACGCGGGCACGCCCACGTACACGACCGGCGACAGGCTCGCGCGCGAGCAGGGGCCGTCCAGCCGGCAGGACCGCTGCCGATGATGACCACCTTCTCGATGCCGTCGCCCATGATCGTCTCCGTGCGGCTCAGCCGCCGATGAGGCCCTGCTCGCGCGCGAGTTCACGCACGGGCGGCCAGATGAGGATGTCGCCCTTGGACCCATCATCCGTGTGGGTCGCGGCGTTGTTGCTCTCGTGGTCGATGCCCTTGGCGAAGATCAGGACGCCCGGTGCCTCGATGCGGCCAGCCGGTGCATCGACCGCCCTGGGCTTCGCCACCGCGAGGAACTCGAAGCCCTTGTACCCCTTGTCGTAGGGATCGAGGTTCATTTTTTGGTTCCTGAAGTCTGCCTGAACCGTCTCCGGCTTCTGCGGCCAACGGCCCCGGTCGGCTCGGTACTTGGCCACCACGCCCGCCGCGTAGGCCGTACCGTTCACGTTGGCGATCAGCACGTTGCGGGCATCGAAGGCCTTGGTCAGGTCCTGCAGCAACTTCGACACCGCCGCGTACTTCACCGGGTTGAGGCGGCTCGTCTCGGTCGGCAGCTCGAAGATCGGGTTGCCGTAGGGCCGCATGCGCCAACGGCGCCACCAGTCGTCGTAGATCGCCTGCAGCTTCTCCTCGCTTGCGTCGAGGCTGCCGTGGACCTCGGCCACGCGCTTCCACATCTTCTCCTCGCCGAAGCGCTGCATCGGGCTCGCGTGTGCCGGGTCGGCACCGAACACGGCGGCGAATCGATCGGCGTCGGGCTGGCCGGCATCGTCAAAGGCGCGCGCGAGCTGCGCGGCGACCACCAGCCGGTCGCCCTCGGGCAGCAGCAGTCGGCGCATGCGCTCGCTGTCACCGGTGCCCAGGTACGGATAGCCCTTGAGTGCGGTCTCCTGCAGCACCGAGGCGGGTGCCTTGTCGCGGTACCGCCACAGGATGTCGCGCTGGATCGACAGGGCCTGCGCGAGCTGCTCCATGCCGAAGAGCTTCTCGGCCAGCAGCGACTGGTCACAGACCTGGCGGAGCATGCGGAGGTAGGCCACCCCGAGTTCGAAGCCTTCCTTGAAGTTGCCCGCCTCGCACAGGCGGTACTGCTCTGCAGTCACGTATTGGCCGATCATGCGCAGGGCAGGCAGGTAGCCCACCTTGATGTTGACCAGGTGATCCCCTTCCCCAAGGGTGACGGCAACGCCCTTGCCCTTCAATCCGGCCGGCAGCGTGGCATCGCCGTAGGGCATGCCCCACGCGAGGGCTGCCTGAGCCGCGATCAGCGCCTTGCCCATGCCGGGATTCGCCTTCGCCCAGTCCGCAAACTTGGACCAGTCCTTCATGCCGGGCCAGATCGACTCCTGCCCACAGCCCGCATCGGCCGCGCATGGCGGTGCAGGCATCGCCGCCCACGCCTCGAGGACGGGCTTCCAGCTGAGCTTCTCGGCACTGGCCTTCGCGAGGGTGCCGTTCAGTTGCTTCAGGAGATCCGCATCACCCTGCGCTCGGGCGGCGTGCGGTGCGACCAGGCATGCGACGATGGCGAGGACTCGAATCATGTCGGGGACTCCGGGAACGCAAGGCTAG
>JBEGNG010000179.1:0-4270 GCA_041182645.1 Planctomycetota bacterium | reverse complement strand
GCGTTCCCCGCGCTGACCAACCCCAGCGATCCGGCCGCCAACAAGTGCATCGCCGACCTGATGGACGCCATCGACTCGTGGATCCCGACCCCGGTCCGCGAGAAGGACAAGCCGTTCCTCATGTCGGTCGAAGACGTCTTCAGCATCAAGGGCCGCGGCACCGTGGCCACCGGCCGCATCGAGCGCGGCGTGATCAAGGTCGGTGACGAAGTCGAGATCATCGGCCTCCGTCCCGACGCGCTGAAGTCGACCGTCACCGGCGTCGAGATGTTCCAGAAGACCCTCGACAGCGGCGAAGCGGGCGACAACGTCGGCTGCCTCCTCCGCGGCGTGGAAAAGAAGGACATCGAGCGCGGCCAGGTCATCTGCAAGCCCGGCTCGATCAAGCCCCACACCAAGTTCACCGCGCAGGTGTACGTGCTGAAGAAGGAAGAAGGCGGCCGCAACACGCCGTTCAAGGCGGGCTACAAGCCGCAGTTCTACTTCCGCACCACGGACATCACCGGCAAGATCGAGCAGCTCATCGGCGCCGACATGTGCATGCCGGGCGACAACGTCCAGATGCAGGTCGACCTCGAAGGCAAGGGCGTCGCCATGGAAGACGGCGTGCGCTTCGCCGTCCGTGAAGGTGGCCGCACCGTCGGTTCGGGCGTCGTCACCAAGATCCTCGCGTGATTCCGCGGCCGTCCTGGGCCGGGGCATGATCCCCGGCCCAGGGCACCGCATGCCGGGGTTCCGGCGATAGGAGCATCGACATGGCCAAGAAGTCCCTCGACCGCGAGTTCGTGTGGCTGCAGTGCACCGAAACGGGCGACCTCAACTACCGGGCCGAGATCCGCGTCAAGGGCGGCATCTCGGACAAGGTGAAGGAGGGGTTCATGAAGTTCTGCCCCAAGCTGCGCAAGCACACGCTCCACAAGATCAAGCGCAAGTGATCGCCGCGGCGGGTCCAGCCCCGCCATCCCGCGGTCACCCGTGCATCAAGCCTCGGTTACGCCGATAGCTCAGCTGGTAGAGCAGCGGATTCCAAATCCGCAGGTCGTGGGTTCGATCCCCTCTCGGCGTGTTCGGATCGTTGGTCCCCATCGGGACCGGACAGGAGCCACCTCATGGCGCTCAGCATCTACAAGTCGGGCCTCGGCTACTGGACGCGTCTCGGGACCGCCGTCGCGGCGGGCATCCTCGGCACGCTCGGCGGCTACTGGCTCTGGGAAGCCCTCGCCGGCGCGGACTGGGGCGTGCCCACCGTCTACGTGCAGAGCGGCGCCGCGTTGCTGCTCGTCACGCTGGTGGCGATCGCCGCATGGTGGCTGGTCGCCCTGCGACCGGCGTCCGTCGACTTCTTCATCGCCACCGAGACCGAGATGAAGAAGGTCAACTGGAGCAGCCGCCGCGAGGTCGTCGGCTCCAGCATCGTGGTCATCGTCGTCGCCCTCGTCCTGGCCGGCCTGTGCCAGCTGTTCGACTGGGGCTTCTTCTGGCTCTTCCAGCAGCTGCGCGTGCTGCAGGTCGACGGCGGCTGATCCGCCCCGCGAAAGGCAATCCATGAACGACAACGACTCCATCACCGAGACCCACGACGGCGCACCCGATGGCGCGCAGGGTGACTCGGGTTCCTCCCGCAACCTCCGCACGCTCCGCCCGGGCGAAGGCTCGACGGCGGCGAACGCGCCGACGCTCCGCTCGCTCCAGGGCGTGGCCACCATCCGCCTGGGCAGCGACAATTCGCCCGAGCCGGCGCCCTCGACCGTGGTCGATCCGGCCACCGACCTGCCCATGTACCGCGAGGGCATGGATTGGTTCGTGCTGCGCGTGGCCAGCAACAAGGAAGACAGCGTCCGGAACTCGCTCCTGCGCAAGGTGCAGATCGAGAGCATGGAGCGCCTGATCGGGCGCATCATGGTGCCCACGGAGAAGTCCAAGACCGTCAAGGGCGGCAAGCAGAAGGTCACCGAGACCAAGCTCTACCCGGGCTACGTCTTCGTGGAAATGCGCCTCGAGCCGGATGGACGCATCCCCCAGGACGTCTTCTTCATGATCAAGGAGACCTCGGGCGTCGGCGACTTCGTCGGCACCTCGGGGCGCCCGGCGCCGATGTCGCCGGCCGAGGTCGAGAAGATGCTCTTCGACAGCCGCAAGCCCGAAGAGGCCCCCCAGGTCAAGATGGAGTTCGTCAAGGGCGACAACGTCTCGATCCGCGAAGGCCCCTTCCAGAACTACGAGGGCACGGTCGACGAGGTGCTGCCCGACAAGGGCCTCGTCCGCGTCCTTGTTACGATCTTCGGTCGTCAGGCTCCGGTCGAACTGGAGTACTGGATGATCGCCAAGGTCGACTCCTGATTCGCACCGGCTCTGGGCCGGTACGGCCTTGGATCGGATGCGCTGGATGATTGGCCGGCCCGAGGCCGGAGGAGGACGCATGCAACGGACTGCATCGATCGTCATCACTGCACTGCTGCTCGCGCTGCCCGTCGCACTGGGCGGCTGCAACATGAAGGCCGCCTATCCCCAGCAGGATGGCTGGCAGCAACTTGACCCGTTCCTCGATCCCGTGCCGCAGGTCATGGCGCGCGCGCTCGACGCATCGCACGCCGCCACCGACCCGAGCGTGCCGCTGGTGTGGAACCTGCCGCCGGGCATGCAGAAGACCGTCTGGAACAAGGTGACGTCGCTGCTGGGTCCCGGCGCGGTCGCCATGACGAAGGACGGCGAGCGCGTGTGGAGCATCGAGCGCGTGCGCGTGAACGGATCGTTCGCGGAAGTCGACGTGCTGTGGCGCAATGCCGACGGGCTCTGGCAGCTCATGACGGTGCACCTCGAGGGTGCGGCGATGGCGCCCTACCGCGTGACCTACCTCCAGCGGTGGCGCCTGCCCGAGAGCCGCGTGCCGTCGTGCAACAACCCGGCGGCCGCCGAGGCCGGCTCGGCTCCCGCGAAGGATGCTTCGTCGAAGCCTGCGCCGGCCAACCAGCCCGCCACGATCGTTGCGCCTGCGGCCGCCCCGGCCGAGGCGCCCGAAAAGCCGTAGTGTGCCGCTCCTCCCAAGGAGCAGCACGATGAGCGACGGCAAGCAGCAGAAGCAGGCATCCGCACCGCAGACGGCGATCACGCCCACGCGTGAGCAGAACTACGCAGAGTGGTACCAGCAGGTCGTGCGCGCGGCGGACCTCGCCGAGAACAGCCCGGTCCGCGGCTGCATGGTGATCAAGCCCTGGGGCTACGCGATCTGGGAGAACATGCAGCGTGCGCTCGACCGCATGTTCAAGGAGACCGGCCACCGCAACGCGTACTTCCCGCTGTTCATCCCGCTGTCGTTCCTGCAGAAGGAAGCCGACCACGTCGAGGGCTTCGCGAAGGAATGCGCCGTCGTCACGCACCATCGCCTGAAGCCGGGCCCCGACGGCAAGCTCATTCCCGACGGCGAGCTCGAGGAGCCGCTGATCGTGCGCCCGACGAGCGAGACGATCATCGGCGCGACCTTCGCCAAGTGGGTGCAGAGCTACCGCGACCTGCCGCTGCTCATCAACCAGTGGGCCAACGTGGTGCGCTGGGAGATGCGCACGCGCCTCTTCCTGCGGACCGCGGAGTTCCTCTGGCAGGAGGGCCACACGGCCCACGCCACCGAGGCGGAGGCCGTGGACGAGACGATGAAGATGCTGCGCGTCTACGAGACGTTCGCGCAGGAGTGGATGGCCATGCCGGTCATCTGCGGCGAGAAGACCGAGGGCGAGCGCTTCCCGGGTGCCGTGCGCACGTACTGCATCGAGGCCATGATGCAGGACCGCAAGGCCCTGCAGGCCGGCACGAGCCACTTCCTCGGGCAGAACTTCGCGAAGGCCAGCGGCATCCAGTTCCAGTCGAAGGACGGCGTCCAGGAGCACGCCTGGACGACGTCGTGGGGCGTGAGCACCCGATTGATCGGTGGCATGATCATGACGCACGCCGACGATGACGGCCTGGTGCTGCCGCCGCGGCTCGCGCCTGCGCACGTCGTCATCCTGCCCGTGATCCAGAAGCCCGAGATGGCCGAGCACGTGCTCGGTTGGTGCCGCGCGCTCGCGAAGGAACTCTCGGCCGTGACGTTCGCCGGTGAGCCGGTGCGCGTGGAGATCGACGACCGCGACATCCGCGGCGGCGAGAAGGCGTGGACCTGGATCAAGCGCGGCGTCCCCATCCGTCTGGAGGTCGGCCCGCGCGACATCGAGGCCGACAGCGTCTTCTGCGCCCGGCGTGATCGCGGCCACAAGGAGAAGTCGGCCGTGAAGCGCGG
>JBEGNG010000178.1:0-4290 GCA_041182645.1 Planctomycetota bacterium | reverse complement strand
CACCTCGAGCAGGGCGAGCATCGCGCTGGCATGCTGCATCGTCTCCCAGTCGCTCTGCGAGCCCATGATCACGCCGACGAGCGGTGCCTGTGCCATGCATGGCAGGGTAGCGCGGCATGGGCGGGCGTTCGGCTCGGCAATCGAAGCACGCGGCGGGGGGTGGCTAGCATCCGGGGGCGATCGCATGGAACCCAGCACGCACCAGGCATCCGCAGGGCACGACATCCACGTCGTGGTGATCGACGACCAGCCGATGGTCATCGAGTTCATCCGTCGCGTGCTCGCCGATGACGACCGCATCCGGGTGCACGGGTTCACCGACTGCGCCGTCGCCCTCACCGAGTTGCGTGGTCCGCTCGCCGAGGTCGAGCTCGACCTGGTGGTGGTCGACCTCATGATGCCCGGCATCACCGGCTTCGACGCGATCGCCGCGGTGCGGCAGCTCCCATGGGGCGGCGCGCTCCCGATCCTGGCCTTGACCGCCAGCGATGACCCGGTGGTGGCGCGGCAGGCGATGGACCTGGGCGCGCGCGAGGTGATCGTGAAGATGCCGTCGCCCCACGACCTGCGCGCCATCCTGCTGCGGCACATCGATGCCGGCGTCGCGCTGCACGCGATGGCCGGGCAGGCCGACGACGGCGTCGTGCGGCTCGGTGCGATGGAGCAGTCGGCCAACGAACTCGCGCAGCTCAACGATCCGGACACCGTCCTGATGCGCGTGCTCGGCGATGCCCGCCAGTTCACGCACTGCGAGGCGGGCGGCGTCTTCGTCCGCGAGGGCAACCAGCTGCGCCTGGTGTACGCGCAGAACGACGTGCTCGGCAGCGCCGAGCGGTTCGTACGGTCCGTCGTCCTGCCGCTGGACACCACGAGCATCGCCGGCTACGTGGCGGTGACCGGCAAGATCCTGCACGTGCCCGATGTGTATGACCTGCCGCGTGGGACGCCCTACCAGTTCAACCGCTCGGTCGACGAACGCACCGGCTACCGCACGCGCAGCATCCTGGGCGTGCCGCTGCTGGGCGAGAGCGGTCGCTGCATCGGCGTGTTCCAGCTGATCAACCCGCATCGCGCCGATGGTTCCGGCACCTTGGGCTTCGAACCCGGCGACATTGGCGTGGCGGCACGCTTCGCCGCGACGGTGTCGATGAGCGTGCAGCGTGCACAGCTCACGAAGAGCCTCATCGACCGCACCATCGCCATGGCGCGCCTGCGCGACCCGAGCGAGACCGGCCCGCACGTGCAGCGCGTGTCGCGCATCTCGCGCATCATCATGGAGGGCTGGGGCGCACGCCGCGGCCGGTCAGGCGCGCAGTGGGAGCGCGATGTCGACCGCTTCGCGCTCGCGGCCACGCTGCACGACGTGGGCAAGGTCGGGGTGCCGGATGCGGTGCTCAAGAAGCCGGGCAAGCTCGATCCCGAGGAGCGTGCCGTGATGGAACGCCACACGACGATCGGCGCCGATCTCTTCGGCGACGACCGCGAGTTCGATCTCGTCGCCAAGCGGATCGCGCTCCACCACCACCAGCGCTGGGACGGCAAGGGCTACCCGCCGGTGCAGCAGGCCGACGGTGGCGAACGCCCTCTGCGCGGGGATGCGATTCCCCTCGAAGCCCGCATCGTCGGGATCGCGGATGTCTACGACGCGCTCAGTGCCCGTCGCTGCTACAAGGAGCCTTGGCCCGAGGACCGGGTGATCGACCTGATCACCGGCGAACGGGGAGGACAGTTCGATCCCGAGATCGTCGACCTCTTCATGGAGAACCTGCCGACCTTCCGCGCGATCCTGCAAGCCCACGAGGAAGAGGGCCTGCACTGACGGCATCCGCGTGCTCCGGATGGCCGGGGCGATCGGCGTGCCGGACCGCCGTCCTCAGGGCATCGGGCCCCACGGCTCGACGTGGCGCGGCAGACGCCACCCATCGACGGCGTGATCGCCCAGCAGTGCATCAGCGGCGTCGTTGCCGATGACCCGCATGCGGACCGGGTCGTAGCGCAGCGGCGCGTTCGCCCGGTACGCGACGGTGCCCAGCAGCACGAGCTCGGTGAGGAGGGTCGCGTAGGGAAGGCCGCAGAGCGGTGCGTTGGGCTGGCCGGAGCGGATCGCCTCGAGCCACTCGCGGTGGTGGCCGATGCTCGGTGCGATCGAGGGTGCGGGCGGGGTCCATGCCTGCGCCCGCGCGCCCGGCCACAGCAGCATCTCGCCGTAGTTGGCGAAGAGCGCGCCCTCGGTGCCCTGGAAGCAGACGCTGAAGCGCCCGTGGTAGTCGACGCGGTCCTTCGCGCCGATCTCCTGCACGAAGGGCGACATGCGGCCGCCGTCGAACCACCGAAGCACGAAGGGATCGGCGCCGGGTGCATCGGGTTCGAAGGCCCACGATGCCTCGAGCCACGCCGGTGCGCCCACGGCGTCGACCGGCGGACCTTCAGCGAACACCTCGATCGGCCGACGCATGCGCTGCTGCAGGTCCAGTGCCCAGAAGGGCAGGTCGATGATGTGGCAGCCCATGTCGCCGAGCGTGCCCGAGCCGTAGGCCCAGTAGCGTCGCCAGTTCGCCGGATGCACGCCCTCGATGTACGGCCGGCGCGGCGCCGGGCCCTGCCAGAGCTCCCAATCCAGCGTGGGTGGCGCGACGGCACCGGGCGTCAGGCGACCGTCGCCCCACGATTTCTGCTGCCAGCAATCGACGGCGGTCACGCGGCCGATCGCGCCGGCGCGGATCGCCTCGACCACGCGGCGGTAGTTCTCGCCGGCGTGGATCTGCGTGCCCATCTGCGTGGCCACGGGATGGCGCTGCCAGAGCCGACGCAGCACGGCGAGTTCGCGCACCGTGCGCGTGAGCGGCTTCTCGCAGTACACCGGGAGGCCAGCCTGCAGTGCGAGTGCCGTGGCGAGCGCGTGCGTGTGGTCGGGCGTCGAGACGACGACGCCGTCCAGGTCGAGCTCCGCCTCCATCGCAAGCAACTCGCGGAAATCCTTGAAGGTGCGCGCCTGCGGGAACTCCGCGGCTGCCCGCGCGAGGTACGCGCCGTCGACGTCGCACAGCGCCACGATGCGCTCGTGGCGGACCTCGTTGATGTTGTCCCAGGCACGGTTGGCCGTGCCGATGCATGCCAGCCGCAGCGGTTCGCCCTGCGCGCGCGGCGGGCGCCGACGCGGTGCCGAAGCACACGACGCCAGCCACGGGGCGATCGATCCGAGGGTCGCGGCGGCGATGAAGGTCCGGCGGGTCGTCTGCATGGCGATGCTCCTTCGCGGGGATACCGTACCCGCATGAAGAGCCTCGCCCTCGCCCTCGTGCTCCTCACCGTGGCCGATGACCGGTCCGCGAAGCCGTCCGTCCCGGGATCCACGCTGACGGACCGCGTGGTGGCGGCACCCACGCCGATCCCGGTTGACGTACGCGAGCGATTCACGCTCGCTCCGTTCTATGAGCAGTGCATCGTGTGGGAGGGTCTGCCGTTCGTGGCGAGCGGCAAGGTCGACCCGCGTGCGCTGCAGGAGGCCGTGTGGCTTGCGCGTCGCATGCTCCGCAGCCGACCCGAGATCGCCCGGGCCATGGGTGCGAACAACGTGCGCGTGTCGATCATGGACATCGCCGAGGTCACGACCGACGTACCTGAGCACAGCGACCTCGAACCCAAGGGCTATTGGGACAAGCGTGCGCGTGGGCTCGGGGCCACGCCGCACCGACCTTCGGTCAGCACGGGCGAGGAGAACCTGCTGACCTATCCCGGCGATCCCTACGGCACCGAGAGCATCTTCATCCATGAGTTCGCGCACGCGATCCACGAGATGGGGCTGAACACCGTGGACCCGACCTTCGACCGCCGCCTCGAGGCCGCCTATGACGCGGCGATGAAGAAGGGACTCTGGCAGGGTGCCTATGCGCGCGAGAACCGCATGGAATACTGGGCCGAGGCGACGCAGTCCTTCTTCAGCACCAACCGCGAGAACGACAACCAGCACAACCACGTCGACACCGTTGCCGAGCTCAAGGAGCACGACCCGGCGGTGTGGGAGCTGTGCATGGAGGTCTATGGCCAGCCCTGGGCATACACGCGCGCCGATGCCCGCGCGGGGCAGGAGCACTTGGCAGGATGGGATCCCGCCACCAGCCCGACCTTCGCCTGGAGCGATGCGGTGAGCGAGGCCTGGCGGCAGTGGGAACTGCTTGAGCAGGTGCGCAAGGCAGGCCGCGATGGTCGGCCCGATGGCACCGCGGCCGCACCCGAGGGCGAGGCGGACAAGCCAGGCACGGCCACCGACGGCGCGAAGCCCGAGTGACT
>JBEGNG010000177.1:0-8354 GCA_041182645.1 Planctomycetota bacterium | reverse complement strand
GGTGAGCTTGCCGGCATCGCGGTCCTTGCCCACGGCCTTCCCGGCGTGCTCCGCGGTCTGGGTCTCGTCGATGAGGTCGTCCACGGCCTGGAACATGATGCCGTTGAGCGTGCCCCAGCGGGTCAGCACATCGAGCGTGCGTTCGTCGGCCCCGGCACAGAGCGCGCCCATGCGGCAGGAGCAGACCAGCAGCGCACCCGTCTTGTTGGCGTGGATGCACTCGAGCCGCTCGCGGTCGGACATGCCGGGCTCGAAGCCGCCGAGGGTGTCATGGACCTGGCCGGTGATCATGGCGTTGGTCGCTCGGCTCAGCTCACCCGTGATGCGGAGCGCACCGCGCGGCGAGGAGGCCGCGGCCTGGAAGGCGAGCGCGAGCAGCGCATCGCCCGCGAGGATCGCCATGGCCTCGCCCATGGCCCGGTGCAGCGTCGGGCGGCCGCGCCGCAGGTCATCGTTGTCGAGCGCCGGGAGGTCGTCATGCACGAGGCTGAACGCATGCACCATCTCGATGGCGGCGGCGGCATCGAGTGCATCGCCGACGGCACCCCCGGCCGCGCGCGCACAGGCCAGCACCAAGGTCGGCCGCAGGCGCTTGCCGCCCCCCAGGAGGGCGTATTCGACGGCCGATCGGAGGTTGGGCGCGTACTGCGCGTGCACCACGTGGTGGGCGAGCCGCGCCTCGATGGCGGCAAGGTCAACCTGGTCGAACACATCCGGCTGCGAAGTCATGGTCACGGATCGAGTGTACCGGGCCGGCTCCCTATGATGCCCGCCTCCATGGGACCCGCCGCACACTTCCTGAAGTTCATGAACCATGGCGGCTTCGTCATGTGGCCGCTGCTCCTCCTGAGCATCATCAGCGTCACGGCGACCGTCGAGCGCACGCTCTTCTGGCTGCGGCTGCACGGCCGACGCGGCGTGCGCGAGTACGACGCGGTCGTCACGCGCCTGCGCAACGCCGACGAGGAGGGCGTGCGCAGCATGGACCGGGCGGGCGACAACCTCTACGCCGACGTGGCGGGCGGCCTGCTCGACGAGGGCACCGACGACGCCCACGCGCTGGCCGTGGTCGAGGGCCAGCGTCCGCGCCTCGAACGGTTCAGCGTGCTCATGAGCGCGATCATCACCGGCGCGCCGATGTTCGGCATCCTCGGCACGGTGCTCGGCATCATCGACAGCTTCGGCGTGCTCGGCGGCGAGGACACGCTCGCGGACCCGCGGCTGGTGAGCAACGGCATCTCGGAAGCGCTCATCGCGACGGCGACCGGCCTCGTCGTCGCGCTCATCACGCTCTTCCCGTACATGGCCTTCAAGGCGCAGTCCGACCGCGCCATGGGGCGGCTCGAGGCGCTCATCGCCGCAGCCAAGACCGGCTTCCCCACGCGGCGCGCGCGCTCGTCGCGCACTGGCGAGGCTCCATCCCAGGCGTTCACCGCATGAGCCGGTCGCTGCCGGCAGCGCATGCCGCGGCGCGACGTGCGGGCATTGCGCTCGCCCTCTGTGCAGCGTGCGCTGCACCTGCTGCCGGTGACGACGCAGCCGTGCCTGCATGGACGGCGGCCCGCACCGACGCCGAGGGCCGGCAGGTGCTCGAGACGGCCACGCGGACCTTCACGCGCGAAGGATCGCCGTCGATCACGCTGGTCGGCGTCGCGCACATCGGCACGGCCGACTACTACAAGGGACTGCAGGCGATCCTCGATGCGCACGAGCTCGTGCTGTACGAATCGGTCTATCCGACCGGCGCGGCCGCACCCGGCGGCTCCGACGCTCCGGCGCGCATCGCCTCGACGCGCGCGAGCATGCTCTGGCTGCGCGACCGCATCGATGCGGCGTGGCGGGCCGACCGTGCGGTCCCCTCGATCGAGCGTGTGGCCGCGCACGCGGGTTCGGTCGACTCCCGAGTGCCGGCGTGGATCAAGGCCGCGTCGATCGATGCCTGGGGCCGACCACTGGCCATCATCACGCTCGATGATGGATTCTCGCTGGTGTCGCTCGGCGCCGATGGACGCATCGGTGGAGAGGGCGAGGACGCCGATCTGCGCCTTCGCCAGCGCAGCCGTGCACCGCGCCCGGACGGCGATGGCCTGCAGCGCGAGCTCGCGCACCTGCTCGGCCTCGAGTTCCAGCTCGACCGGATCGATTACGCGCGGCAGGGGTGGGTCGTCAGCGACATGACGCTGCGCGAACTCGAGCAGGCGTTCGAGCGCCGCGGTGTCGACGGTGGCGTGATCCAGGGCAGCCTGCGTGGCGGCGGCATCGGCGGCGATGCGACGAGTGCGGTGCTCGCGCTCGTCAGGATGATGGATGCGGTTTCCGGCGGCAGCGCCGGTGAAGCCGTGAAGCTGCTCATGGTGCAGGTGCTCGGGAACGCCGCGGCAGCCTCCGGTTCCATGCTCGGCGAGGAGGGCAAGGTGATCCTCGATGACCGCAACGAGGTCGTCTGGCAGGACCTCATGCGGCGCGTCCGTGACGATCCGCCGCGACGCATCGCGGTGTTCTACGGTGCCGCCCACATGCCGGATTTCGCACGCCGGCTCACGGAAGCGGGCTACATGGTCGGGGAACCCACGTGGTCCACCACGCTGTCTGCCGATCCGCGCAAGGCGGGGGTCGATCCCGCGGCGATGACCCAGTTGCGCGAGGCGATGGAGGGCGCAGCCCGTCGGGGCAAGCGCGCGCCCAAGCGGGAGGGGCCCGAGCCGGCGGCCCCCGCAGCGCCGGACGGCGTTCCGTCGGGAGGCGACGCACCATGAGTTCCGCGGAGTTGGTGCTGCGTGTCCTGTCGGGACTTCCCGCGGGCACGCCCCCACTCAGCGTGGATCCGCAGGCAGGTGCGGTGATCGGGCGGGGCAGCGATTGTTCGCTCGTGATCGACCATCCGGCGGTCAGCCGGCGCCATGCCCGCATCGAGGCGGTCGCCGGCACGTGGACCGTGCGCGATCTCAGCAGTCGGCACGGCACCAAGATCGACGGTGCCGCGCTGGTTCCCAACGAGCCCGTGCAGGTCCGGGCCGGATCCAGGATCGACCTCGGACCCGTGGCGCTGCGCGTCGAGCGTGGTGGCCCCGCCTCGCAGGCATCGATCAGCTCGACCCTGCTCGATGGTGCCGGCCAGGCCCGGGCTCGCGTCGTGCAGGGCGGCGGAGCCATGGCCGCGCGCAGGCTCGAGTCCCTCATCGGGATCGTCGGCGTGCTGCAACGTGCGGCCACGGAGGACGCGGTGGTGGCGGCCGTGCTGCAGGACCTCGTGAAGGCGACGGGGTTCGCGCGCTGCGTGCTCGTCCGTGGCCTCGATGCATCGGGCTCCGTCGATGTGCGGGCGGCGCATCCGGATGGTTCCGCGTCACGTCCGCTCAGCCGGACGCTGCTCAACGCGGCCTCGGGTGGGCAGACCGTGGAGCTCGCCGAGCAGCCTGACCTCGCCGGTGCCGCGAGCCTGATCCTGGCCGAGGTGGTCGGGGCGGTCTGCGCACCCATCGTGATCGACGGCGTGCCCGAGGCATTCCTCTACCTCGATGCGTCGGGCGACCAGCCGCCGGCATCGGATGCCGGCCCATTCTGCAGGGCGATCGCCGAAATCGTGTCGATGTGCATCTCGAACATCCGTCGCGAGGCTGCGGAGGCCGAGCGTCGCGCGCTCGTCGAGGACCTGGGTGCCGCGCGCAGTGCGCAGGAACGGCTCATGCCGGCCAATGAGGGCGAGCGCGGAGGGTTCCGCTACCGCCTCGCCAGCGTGCCCGGTCGCTTCGTCGCCGGCGACATCGTCGGCCTGCACGAGTCCGAGGGGCGCCTGACGGCGTACCTCGGCGACGTCAGCGGCAAGGGAGCCGGTGCGGCGATGCTCATGAGTGCGATCCAGGCGCACCTGTCGGCGCAGCTCGGCTGCGGCCGCGGGCTCGTCGATGCCGTCAACGGGCTCGGCTCGTTCGTCGCCGAGCATGCCGGCGCGGGTCGGTTCGCGACGATGTTCTTCGCGTCGGTGGACACGGTCGCCGGCGAAGTGACGGCGATCGATGCGGGCCATGGCTACGCGGTGCTCGTCGATCCGGTCACGGGTCCCAAGCCGATGACCTGCGAGGGCGGTCCACCCATCGGTGCCGTCGCCGGCTGGACCTACGACCGCAGCGGCTTCGCCTGGCCGGTCGGAGCCCGCATGGTCATCTTCTCCGACGGCGTCGCGGAGCAGCTCGATGCCGACGGCCACCAGCTCGGTCTGGATCGGGTGGTCGAGGTCCTCGCGCGGAGCGAGACCGTCGAGGGCGACGTCGATGGGAGTCGAGGGCGACGTCGATGGGATCCTCGCCACGCTCGAGGCTCACGCGGGCGGGACGCAGTACGCCGACGACGTGACGGTGCTCAGCATCGAACGGGTGCGCTGACGCGAGCGCCAGCGGAATGCATCAGTCGCCGTGGGTCCAGCCGGCACTGGTCGCGCCGTTGGCCCAGCGCCTCATGTCCATCAGGTCACGCAGGTTCGCCAGGGACGTGCTGCCGTCGGCGTTCGAGACGGTTGCGTTGGCGCCGTACCGCAGCAGCGGCGCAGCCTCCTGCACGAGGATCTGCAGACCAGCTGCCTGCATCGGTGCCGGGGCGGGGGCCGGCGAGGGCGCAAGCATCGCCGTCAGGGCATCCTGCGTGCCGAAGCCGGCCAGGTCGACGCCCTGCAGGTTGCCGCCGCCCATGCGCCAGATCTCGGTCGCGCCCAGGCGCGGGGGCACCGACCAGGCTGCACCCGGATAGGTGTCGCTGTCCTCGATGTAGATCCCCGCCGGCCGCAGTGCAGAACTCGAGAAGACGATCATCTCGCTGCTGCGGGCGATCTGGCCGATCGAGCGCGCGACGATCTTGCCGCGGATGTTCGCACCGTTCTCCTGGTAGATCGCATCGCGGAAGCGGAACGCCGGGATGCCGATCGCGGGATCGACGTTCCACCAGCCACCGAGGTAATACGCGTTGTAGCCGAAGCCGGGCTGCAGGGCGAGGCCGGCGCCGTTGGCCGAGGTGATCCCGGCGAAGGCAGCGGGGAGCGTCGGCTCGTACTCCATGTCGGAGTAGTAGAGGGACTCATCGAGGTTCGTCTCGGCCGTGTCGCGGTAGCCCAGGAACGGGTCGTACTCGTAGCCGAGGAACGCGGCCAGGCGCCACCCGTAGGTCTGCGCGAGTTCGGGCGCCAGCTGCTGGCCGTTCTGGTTCTGGTACTTGACCTTCCACGCGGCCTGGACGGCCGGGCTCAGGTAGCCGGGCATGCACTGGTCGCCGTTGTTGTTGGCGTACTGCTGCCAGGCGACGATGAGCTGCCGCGCGCGCGACTGGTCCTTCGAGCCCTTGCCGGTCTCGATGGCCTTCTGGATGCCCACGGTCAGCAGGCTGATGAGGACACCGATGATCGAGATGACGACGAGGATCTCGACGAGCGTGAAGGCGCGAGGGGTCGTGCGGCGGATCATGGATGCAGCCTACGCCAAAGCCCCGCCGATGCGATCGGGGAAGTGCTGGGTCGGATCTCGGGCGGTCGGTTCGGCCCGGCGCGCCCGATCTCGATCAACCCGTCTGGCCCACCGACACCTGCGCCACCTGGCCGGCCGCGATCTTGGCCGCGCCGCTGCCGAGTTCGCCGATCGGATCCGGCGGCTTGATCTCCACGAGCTTCTCGCCCAGGCGGGCCTCGCCGGCCTTGACCTTCGCCTCGAATGCCTTGCATTCCTGCAGGAGCCGGGGAAGGATCTCCTCCTCGGGGACGTTGGCGACCTTCTGGCCCTGGACGTAGATGATGCCGCGCCGGTCGCCCGCGAAGACGGCCACGTCGGCGCCCTCGGCCTCGCCGGGGCCGTTCACGATGCAGCCCATCACGGCGACCTTCACGGGCAGCTCGAGCTCGGGCATGAGGACCTTCTCGACTTCCTTCACCAGCGTGAACAGGTCGACCTGGATGCGGCCGCAGGTGGGGCACGCGATCAGCTCGACGCCCTTGCGCTCGCGCATGCCGAGGCAGCAGAGCATCTCGATGGCGTCCTTGACCTCGTCGATGTGGTCGCTCGCGTACGAGATGCGCACCGTGTCGCCGATGCCGTTGGCCAGGAGCGTGCTGAGGGCCGAGATCGATCGGATGCAGCCGGAATCACGGGTGCCCGCGTGCGTCACGCCCAGGTGCAGGGGATAGTCGAAGCGCTTGGAGATCTCGGTGTAGATGTCGATCACGAGCGCCGCGTCCATGCTCTTGGCGCTGATGCAGACGTCGTGGAAGTCGCGCTCGGCGAAGATGTCGAGGTACTCCTCGAGCTTGGCGATCATGAGGGCGAGCAGGTGGCCGGACCTGTGGCCGGCGAAGAACTTGCCCAGCTCCTCGGCCCGGCGGGCCTTGTCCCTGCGCTCGATGATCGAGCCTTCGTTGACGCCGATGCGGATCGGGATGCCGCGCTCCTTGCAGGCGTCGATGACCTTGTTGACCTGGTCGCGGTCGCTGATGTTGCCGGGGTTCAGGCGGATCTTGTGGACGCCGGCCTCGACGGCCTCGAGCGCGCGCTGGTAGTGGAAGTGCACGTCGGCGACCACCGGCACGCTCACCTGCCGCATGACTTCCTTCAGCGCCTCGGTGTCCTTGCGCTCGGGGACGGCCACGCGCACCACGTCCGCGCCGGCCTTGGCGTAGCGGTTGATCTCGGCGACGCAGGCGTCGATGTCGTGGGTGTAGCCGGCGTTCATCGTCTGCACGACGACGGGGGCGCCGCCACCGATGCGCACGCGGCCGACGCGGTCGTCACCGATGATGACCTGACGGGTGATCTTGCGGGGAGTCATGGGCCGGGGAGTGTAGCCCCGTGCGGCACCCCGGTTCCATAACCGCTATCTTCGCCGCACCAGGAGACCACGCATGAGCACGACAGCGAATGGATCGGCCAACGGACGCCTCTCGATCATGATGTTCCTGCAGTACGCCATCTGGGGGGCGTGGCTGCCGCTGCTCTGGCCGTACCTGATGAACCACCTGAAGTTCAGCGCCACCGACATCGGGAACGCCTTCGCCCTCGGGGCGCTCGGGGCGATCTTCGCGCCCTGGATCGCGGGGCAGGTGGCGGACCGCTACTTCAACACGGAGCGTTTCCTCGGGCTGGCGCACATCGCCGGTGGCGTGCTCGTCTGGATGCTGGCCTCGATCCAGACCGTCGACCAGTTCCTGTGGTTCAGCTTCTTCTACAGCATCGTCTACTCACCCACGTTGCCGCTCACCAACTCGCTCGCCCTGAGCCACTGCGACCGCGACCGCGATTTCGGCAAGGTCCGCCTGTGGGGAACCGTTGGATGGATCGTCGTGGGCATCGCGATCGGCCAGTGGCTGCTTCGCGTGCACACCCCCGGCGCCGAGGCCCTGGCCGGCCTGGACGAGGCAGCGGCCAAGTCGAAGGTCTCGGCCGCGCAGTTCGCGGGCATGGCCGACGCGTTCAAGCTGTCGGGCATCCTCGGCGTGGTGATGGGCCTCTACTGCCTGCTGGCCCTGCCCAGCACGCCGCCGCAGCCCGGGCGCCAGAAGAGCGCGATCGGCGAGGCGATCCTGCAGGTCCGCCTGGCGCCGCTCGTCACGCTCTTCATGCTGGCCGTTCCGGTCAGCTGCATCCACCAGTTCTACTTCGTCCACACCAGCGGCTTCGTGGGCGGCCTGCAGGGCGACACGCAGGATGGCTTCAGCGCCTTCGTGAACTCGATCTTCGGCGTCGGCGGGGGCGGACTCATGACGATCGGCCAGATGAGCGAGATCGCCGTGCTGGCGTTCATCCCCGTGCTCGCTGCGACCTACAGCCGGAAGACGCTGCTCGCGATCGGCCTGGGTGCCTACGCCGCGCGCATGTTCCTCTTCGCGTACGGGCCGGGCATGGCCGCCGGTGCGGGCATGAGCCCGCTCGCCTTCGTGATCCCCGGCATCGCGCTGCACGGGCTCTGCTTCGGCTGCTTCATCTTCGTCGCGTTCATGATCGTCGACGAGGAAACCAGCGGCGACGTGCGCGCCAGCGCGCAGAGCCTCTTCAACCTCGTGATCATCGGAATCGGCATCATCGTCGGCAGCAAGATCGCCGGCGCGGTGTCCGACATCACGAAGGTGAACGGCGTGCAGGACTACAAGGCCATGTTCAGCGTGCCGATGTGGGGCGCACTGTTCTGCCTCGTGATGCTGATGATGTTCTACCTGCCCAAGGGCTCGCGCCAGGGCGCGACGGCCAACTGATCGCGAGGGAGCGCTCCGCGCTCGTCCTCTCGCGCCCTCGGGCCCGTGGCTGCGCGGACGCGCTCGCTCCACCCGGCTTCGCTCGCGCTCTCGTCCGTCGCTCGGCGGGGCCGGCACCCGCCTCCGAATGCAC
>JBEGNG010000176.1:476-4837 GCA_041182645.1 Planctomycetota bacterium | reverse complement strand
GCCCCGCCGAGCGACGGACGAGAGCGCGAGCGAAGCCGGGTGGAGCGAGCGCGTCCGCGCAGCCACGGGCCCGAGGGAGCGGGAGGACGAGCGCGGAGCACACACGCGCGCCCGAGGGAGCGGGAGGACGTGCGCGGAGCACCCCCCGCGGTCAGGGCGTCGGCGCCGGCGCCAGCAGGGCATCCAGCGCATCCACTGCCCCAGCCTTCGTGGCCAGCTCCCGCGCCTGCTCGACCACGGCCGCGCGGGTCGCATCGTCCAACGGCAGGAGCTTCGCCAGCCGCCCCGGGATCCGCCAAGCGACACCCGGCACGACCTTCGCCCAGTCGGCATTCGCCATGGTTGCCCGCAGCAGGTCGACCGCCTCGGCTGCCCGGCCAAGCATGGCCAGCCCCTTGGCCTCGCTGTCGATCGCCGCGATCGTCGCCTTGCTCGCGATGCCGTACTTCGCCTGAAGCACCCCGCGCGCCCGGATGACCATGGGCAGTCCCTCGTCGGCCTTGCCCAACTCCAGCAGCAACTTGCCCAGATTGAGACGGCTGATCGCGGTCGTGGGCGCGTCCTCCCCCGAAGCCTGCGCCTTGCGGTCCAGGCACGACCGGTGCAGTGCCAACGCCTCGTCGAAGCGATCCTGCTCCTCCAGCGCGAGCGCCAGGTTGTTGATCACGATCAGGGTCGAGGAGTGCGCGGGCCCGAATACGCGCTCGTACCGCGCCAGCAGATCACGCAGCAGCGCCTCGGCGCGGACCGCCTCGCCATGCTCCCGGAGCGTGCTCGCGAGGTTGTTCTTCATGCGCAGCGTGTACGGATGATCCGCACCCAGCACCTTGTCCGAGCGAGCGACGGCAGGCTCCAGCACCTCGATCGCCTGCGTCCTGCCGTCGGCCGTGCGCAGGGCCAGCAGGCAGACCGAGAGGTTGTTCGCACTCACCAGCGTGTCGGGGTGGTCGGCGCCGAGCACGCGCGTTCGGTCGGCGACGAGCGCCTTGCCCTGCTCGATCGCCTGCTCCACGCGCCCAGCAAGACGATCGACCTCGGCGAGGTTCGAACGCACCTGGAGCACCGACGGATCATCGGGACCGATCGCCGCCATCCGCCGGTCGAGTGCCTCCTGCAAGGCGGCACGGCCCTCATCCAGCTTGCCCAGGTCGACGAGCGCCCAGCCGAGTGATGCCAGCGCCCGGATGCGATCCGGGTCGCTCGGGCCAGTCAGGGCCAGGAGCCGGTCGTGGGCCGACCGAAGGCCCTCCACCGCCCGCTCGACCCGGTCCAGCACCCGGTCGATCTCGGCCAGTTCCGCATCGGCAGAGGCCACCTGCATCGACGTCGGGCCGTACGCACGTTCGGCCTGCTCGCGCGCCAGGCGCACGAAGCGCTCGGCCTCCGGCCAGGCACCGATGTTGAAGTACGCCTGACCCAGCATGCTGGCCAGGTCGAAGCGCACCTGCGGATCCATCGCATCCTCCGACTCGAGCCGACGTGCCGAATCGGCCAGCACGAGCCGCAGCACGGTCGTGTCCGACTCACGCGCCACCTCGGGCGTCACGCCCAGCACCGTGTCCTTCGTGAAGCGGAGCAACTCCGTCGTCCTCGCCAGTTGGAGCTGGCTCGCCCTGAACTGCGCACGGGCCTCGATCCAACCGAGGGTCGACACGACCGCACCGGCGACCAGGGCGATCAGCGCCGCCGTCGCCAGGAGCGTGGCGACGCGGTTGCGTCGTACGAAGAGCCTGAGTCGGTATGCCGCCCGCTGAGGACCCGCCTCGAGCGGCAGGTGACGAAGCCATCGTGACAGGTCGCCGCGCAGCGCATCCATCGATCCGTACCGGGCCTCGGGATCATCGGCGAGCGCGCGCGCGGCGATCCAGTCGGGTCCATCCCTGAGCTCCCGGATGACCGTCTCACGATCAGCGGCTCGGCGCTCGGCAAGGTGCGCTGCGGCGGCCGCACCAAGTCCCCCCACCACCGCACTCGGCGACAACCGCGCGGTCGGCTCACGGGACGAACCATCCGCCTCGTCGCAGCGCCTCCCGGTGAGCAGCTCCACCAGCAGCACCCCCATCGACCACACATCGGTGCGGCCATCGACGGGGCGACCGGGCACGCGCTGCTCGGGCGCCATGTACCCCGGCGTGCCGAGCACCGGTGCACCGATCGCCGCGATCGTTCCATCACGGCTGCGGGTCAGGCCGAAGTCGATCACCTTGACCACGGGCCGGCCATCGCGCTCGGTGACCAGCAGGTTCGCGGGCTTCAGGTCGCAGTGGACGATCCCGCGCAGATGCGCATGCTGCACCGCATCGCATGCCTCGGCCAGCAGCGCCACACGCTCGCGGATCCCGAGCCGTCGCGCGTCGCACCACGTCGTGATCGGTTCGCCGTCGATCCACTCGAGCACCACGAACGGACGGCCACGACGATCGATCCCGGCGAGGTGGAGCGTCGCGACCGAGGCATGCTGCAACGAGGCCAGCGCCGCCTGCTCGAGCTCGAACTGGTGCCGCGCGAGTTCGCTCGCGAGCGCGTGCCGCATGAGCTTGATCGCGACCCTGCGCCGCGCCGGCGCGAGCTGCCAGCCCAGCCAGACCGTGCCGAAGCCGCCCTCGCCGACCTTCGCCTCGACCTCGATGCCCGCAATCTCCGGGGGGGCATCGCCCTCCGGCACCGCATCGATGCCCTGCGTGTGGCCGATCCCGCTCACGGCGCGTAGGCCACGCCGGGCTGGCCTTCGACGCGCATGGGCGCATCGCCGCCGGTGCCGAGCCGGAACTCATCGTGGACGACCTGGAGCGACTTCGGCCCGTCGCGCCGGGCAACGATGCACGAGACCTTGATTTCGCTGGTCGAGATGTTGTGGATCGCGATGCCGTTGCGGGCGAGGGCCTGGAACATCCGGCTCGCGATGCCGGCGTGGCTCTTCATCCCGGTGCCGACGGCACTCACCTTGCTGAGCCCCACGTCGATCCCCAGCTCGCCGTGGCCGATGTCCATGAGCAGGCGCGCCATGATGTCCTTGGTCTCCGCCAGGTCGTCCTGGTCGACGGTGAAGGCCAGGCTCGTCATGTCGCCGAACTCGGTCTGCACGATGTCGTCGACCACGATCCCCGCGGCCGCGACGCGCTCGAAGATCTGCGCCTGCAGGCCGACCGTGTTGGGCACGCGGCGGATCGTCAGGCGACCGAGCTCCTCCTTCAGGGCACATCCGACGACGGCGATCTCCTCCATGTCCGGGGTCTCCTTGCAGATGATCGTGCCCTGGTCGGGCTTCTGGCTGTGGCGAACGTGGATCGGCACGCCGTAGCGCTCGCCGAAGACGACGGCGCGCGCATGCATCACGCCGGCGCCGAGCGCGGCGAGTTCGAGCATCTCCTCGTAGGAGATCCGCTCGAGCTTGCGGGCGTTGCGCACCACGCGCGGGTCGGCGGTGTACACGCCGTCGACGTCGGTGAAGATCTCGCAGTGGCCGCCGAGCCGCCCGACCTCGACCGCGGCGGCGACCGCAACCGCCGTGGTGTCGCTACCTCCGCGACCGAGCGTCGTGATCTGGTCGCGGACGCTGCGGCCCTGGAAACCGGCGACGATCGGGATCGCTCCCTTCGCGAGGCACCCTTCGAGCGGCGTGCGGTCGATGGTCGTGATCTTGGCGCGACCGTGGTGGCCGTCGGTCACGATGCCGGCCTGGTCGCCGGTGTAGCTCTCGGCGTCGAGCCCCATCTCCTGGAGCGCGATCGCCATGAGCGCCACCGAGACCTGCTCGCCGGTCGCCATGAGCATGTCGAGCTCGCGACGGTTCGGGGACGGGCTCAGCGCGCGCGCGAGGTCGATGAGCTGGTCCGTCGTATGACCCATGGCGCTGACGACCACGGCGACCTGGTGGCCCTCGGCCCGGCGGTCGGCCACGCGCGTTGCACATCGCCGGATCCGGTCGGGATCCGCCACCGAGGTGCCACCGAACTTCATGACGACGCGGGCCATGGGATGGCCGATGTTACCGGGCACTGGGAGCCTGGGAAGCCCCTGCGACCGTCCCGGCGACCGGGGGGCGGTTCACCCGCGAGGGGCCGGGCAATCCGCCTGGATCAGGCGCCGACGCTTTCGGCCTTGCTGCGTTCGCTGCGCTCGTACCGGCGGCGTTCGGCCTCGCCGAGGATCTTCTTGCGCACGCGCACCTGGGTCGGCGTGATCTCGACGAGCTCGTCGTCCTCGATGTACTCGAGCGCGGCCTCGAGCGACATCAGGCGCGGCGCCTTGAGCACCACGGTCGCTTCCTTGGCGGCCTCGCGGAAGTTCGTGAGCTGCTTGGCCTTGACCACGTTCACGTTCAGGTCGTTGTCGCGGTTGTGCTCGCCCACGATCATGCC
>JBEGNG010000176.1:0-440 GCA_041182645.1 Planctomycetota bacterium | reverse complement strand
TCGTACACGACCTCGCTGGGCTTGATGAACATGAAGCCGCGGTCACCGAGGCCCAGCAGCGCGTACGCCGTGGCCGTGCCCGATTCCATGCTGATCATCACGCCGTTCTGGCGCTTGGCGATGCCGCCCTTCAGCGGCTTGTAGCAGTGGAACGAGTGGTACATGACCGCCTCGCCGCCGGTCGCGTTGAGCACGCGGGTACGCAGACCGATGAGGCCGCGCGCCGGGATCTCGGCCTCGACGTGCATGCGCTCGCCGCGCGTGTCGACCTTGAGGATCTCGGCGCCGCGCTGGCCGAGCAGTTCCAGCGACGGGCCCATCCCGCTGAGCGCGGTGTCGAGCACGAGCCGCTCGAAGGGTTCGCAGGTGACGCCGTCGATCTCCTTCTCGATGACCTGCGGCTTGCCCACGGTCAGTTCGAAGCCTTCGCGGCGCATGTT
>JBEGNG010000175.1:0-4658 GCA_041182645.1 Planctomycetota bacterium | reverse complement strand
CGACATGAGCTTGCCGTAGACCTCGCTCGTGCTCGCGACGAGCGTGCGTGCGCCCAACCGCGACGCTGCCTCGAGCACGACCTCGGTCCCTCGCACGTTGTTCACCAGCGTCTCGACGGGTCGTCGGGGCAACCTCGCAGCGCTCGAAGGCCGTACCGGCTTCACGCTGATCGAGGGCACCGTGCTGGATCCGGCCACCGTCGCGCGCGCCGCCCATGGAGCGCAGGTCATCGTGCACCTGGCCGCCACGGTCGGGGTTCGGCTCGTGATCGATCGGCCCGTCGAGGGCGCACGCACGCTCGTCGCGAGCACGAGCGAGGTCTACGGCAAGCTCATGTCGGGGGCGTCGCCGCAGACGGCGCTGCGCGAGGACGACGACATCCTGATCGGCCGCACGGGCGTGCGCCGCTGGGGCTACGCGTGCAGCAAGGCGCTCGATGAGTTCCTGGCGCTCGCCCACGCCACCGAACACGGCCTGCCCGTGACGGTGATCCGTTTCTTCAACACCGTGGGGCCCCGGCAGCTGGGCGAGTACGGGATGGTGCTCCCGCGCTTCGTCGAGGCAGCCCTCGCGGGCGCTCCCATCCGCGTGCACGGCGACGGCTCGCAGACGCGCTGCTTCCACCACGTGGCCGACAGCGTGCAGAGCCTGCTCGGGATCCTTGCGTCGCCGGCCACGCACGGCAGGGTGCTGAACCTCGGCAGCGACCGCGAGATCTCGATGCTGGACCTGGCGACGATGGTCCGCGACGAATGCGCGAGCCTGAGCGCGATCGAACTCGAGCCGTACGAGCAGGCCTTCGGCTCGGGCTTCGAGGACATGCGGCGCCGCGTGCCGGACCTCTCGCTCCTGCGCGGCCTGCTGGGCCCGCAGCCCGTGCGGGACGTGCGGTCGATCGTGCGCGACGTGGTGGCCTGGCAGCGATCACGGACCTGATCGTCGCGGTCCGGTCCATGACGACGAGTGCGGCGGCCCGCATCGCGGTGCGGTCGTCGACGCCGACCTCACCCGGAGGTCATCGCCCCGAGGCCTTCGCGGCCTGCCACACCGCCATCGCCTCGGGCATGAGTTCGTTCAGCCGCTGGATGCGCGTGTTCTCGCTCGGGTGCGTGCTGAGGAACTCGGGCGGGCCCGCGCCGCCGGCAGCGGCCATGTTCTGCCAGAGCGGGATCGCCTCGCGCGGGTCGAAGCCGGCGTCCGCGGCGATGAGCAGGCCGAGGTGGTCGGCCTCGCTCTCCTGGTTGCGGCTGAAGGCCAGCGTGCCCAGGCCGAGCGCGTTCAGCACCGCCTCCTGCGTCCCGGGGTCGGCCTCCGAGAGCTGGAAGCCGGCCGACACCAAGACATTCAGGGCCGCCTGCTGGGACATGCGTTCGCCGCCATGCCGCGCGATCGCGTGCGCGGCCTCGTGCCCGATGACGACCGCGAGCTGCGCATCGTTCTTCGCCACCGGCAGCAGCCCGGTGAAGACGGCGCTCTTGCCGCCCGGCAGGGCCCACGCGTTGACGGTCTTCGGGTCATCGACGACGGTCATCTCCCAGGTGAACCGTCGCGCGATCTCCGGGTGCATCCGGTTGGCGGCATCGAAGATCCGTCGGCTGACGTTCATCACGCGGTCGTGTTCCGGTCCGCCCGTCAGGATGCGGTGCCCGGCCTTCTTGGCGGCGTCGAGTTCCTCGACGTAGGCCTGCTGGCCCAGGTCGAGCTCGTCATCGACCGAGAGGATGTTGAACTGGCTCCGCCCGGTGCCGCTGACCTCGGTGCAGGCCGGCTGGAGGATCGCGGCGGTGAGTGCGAGAGACAGGGCGAACGTGCGGAGCGCGTGCATGCACGCAAGGTAGGTGCGCGTCAGGGGCCGAGCAACCAACCCATGCCGGCGCAGAGCGCGATGACGATCGGCATGGGCACGCGAAGCCGCGACAGCACCACGACCACCAGGATGCAGGGCACCGTCGTTCGACCGCCCCAGTCGAGCGAGCTCGCGATCGGATCGATCCATGCTGCGGCGAGCAGCCCGGTCACCGCCGCCGCCACGCCGGCCAGCATGCGTCCGGCACCGCTCCAGGCAGCCAGACCATGCCAGCCCCGCATCGCCACCAGCAGGATCAGCATGCCTGGAAGCATCAGCGCGGTGGTGCACGCGGCGCTCCAGGCGAACAGCGCGAGGTGCCCGCCCGGAAGTCCGTGTGTGGCGCCGAGGAACGACGCGATCGAGAAGAGCGGACCGGGCACGGCCTGCGAGAGTGCGTACCCACCCGCGAAGAGCGACTGATCGAGCAGTCCTGCATCGACGACGCTTCGCTCGAGGAGCGGCAGCACCACATGGCCGCCACCGATCACGAGCGATCCCGCCTGGATGAGGGCCGCGAGCAGCCGTGCGCCACGGTCCGGCATGGTCGACAGCACCAAGGAGCCGGCCACCAGCGCCGTGAGGAGCACGGCCGCTACCGCCGTCGTTGCGCGGGACGGCATGCGCAGCGGGGGTGGGGCCTCGTGCGGGCGCGCATCGGGCGAGAGCAGCAGGCCCAGGCATGCCGCTGCGGCGATCGTCGCGATCGGCAGCCAAGGCGCATGGCAGGTGAGTGCGACGATGGTGGCCAGGACGGCCACCGAGGCCCGTCCCGGCCCGACCAGATGCGAGCGCGCCATCGCGATGATCGCGAGCATCACCACGCCGGCGGCTGCGGCGTGCAGGCCGAGCATCCAACCGGCTGCGCGCGCATCGGCGGCGTGGGAGAGCCCGAGGACCGCACAGGTCATCAGCACCAGGCTCGGGAGCGTGAAGCCCACCGTGGCGGCCAGGCCACCAAGGAGCCCCGCGCGCTGGTAGCCCAGCGCGAATCCCAGTTGGCTGCTGCTGGGCCCGGGGATCGCGATCGAGAGCGCGAGCAGGCTGGCGAAGCCGTGTGGATCGATCCATCGCCGACGCACGACGAGCTCCCGTTCGAAGAGCGCGACGTGCGCCGTCGGTCCACCGAAGCCGACGCAGCCGAGCACGAGGAAGCGCCCCAGCACGCCCAGGGCGTTCACGGCGTCACGGCGCACGGTTGCCGCATCGACGCGTGTGGTTCCGGGTTCGATCGGCGCCATCCGGCGCGTCAGCCTACGCGGCGGATCGAGGAGGCATGCTCGCGCGCACGGATCGCCGGCAGCGCCTTGGCCACCAGGTCGCCCGCCATCGGCGTCGCGGTGCTGCGTGCACGGGCGGACATCGCCGGGAGTGCGGCCGGGTCGGCCAGCAGCCGATCGATGCGCCAGGCGAGCGTGCCGGGCGTGTTGCAGCGGATGGCGCAGCCCCACTCGAGCAGGTGCGCGGCGTTGCGTTCCTCCTGGCCCGGTACCGGTGCGACGATGACCAGCGGAAGCCCCATCGCGCGGGCCTCGCTGCTCGACAGGCCGCCGGGCTTGCCGACCAGCAGGTCGGCCGCGGCCATCAGTTCGTGCATGCGGTCGGTGAAGCCCAGGATCGAGAACGTCAGGGGGCCCGCGTGCTCCGCGGCGATCGCGGCGAGCGCGCTGCGTGCGGAGTCGTTGCGCCCGGCGATTGCCACGACGTGCGCCGGCGTCCGAAGGTGCAGCAGGTCGCGGAAGAGGTCCCGCACCGGCCCCGTGCCCGCGCCGCCCCATGCGAAGAGGATCACGGGACGGTCGTGCGGCAAGCCGTGCGCCGTACGGCATGCGGTCCGGTCGAGCGGCTGCGAGAACACCGGATCGATCGGGATCCCGGTCACGCTGATGCGCGAGGGATCGATGCCGCCGAGTTCGAGCATGCGCGCGCTCTCGTCGGCGGCGACGAAGAAGTGGTCGCACGGATCGCAGAACCACATGCCGTGGACATCGATGTCGGTCACGACCGTGACGAGCCGTCCATCCCACTCGCCGCGTGCACGCAGCATCGCCAGGTACTCCGACGGCAGGAAGTGCGTGCAGAGCACGGTGTCGGGCCGCTCGCGCGCGAGCAGGTCGCGCAGGGGTGCGAGGCACGGGTGGTTGACGCGGAAGCGCGCCTGCCGACCGTGCCAGGGGCGGTCGAGGCGGTCGTACATCCAGCCCAGGAGCGTCGGCATGCGCTGGATCATGCCCAGGTAGCCGCCGCGGTAGATCGAGCGGAACACCGGGTGCGCATGGGCGAGCACGTCCTCGACCCTGATCGACCCGAGCGTCATGGATCCTTCGGCGGCGCGCTTCGTCGCCCAGGCCGCCACCGCCTGCGCCGCACGCGTGTGCCCGCTGCCCACGCTTGCCGTCAGGCAGAGGACGCGTCCGGCATCGGGCGTCTGGATGGTCGATGCCGGGATGCTCACCGGACCAGACCCCCGAGGCTCGTCACGACGGGGCACATCGTCGGCCGCACGGGCGCGACGTGGTCGAGCACGACCTGCGCGCAGTGGCGCCAGTCGAGCGAGCGTGCGTGCTCGATGCAGGAGTCGCGCGGCACCGCGAGGGCCCGCGTCGCGGCCTTCGCCAGGTCCTCGTCGAGTGCGCCGTTGATGCCGGGCTTCACGACGTCGATCGGTCCGGTCACCGGATAGGCGGCGATCGGCAGGCCGCACGCGTTGGCCTCGAGCATGACGATGCCGAACGTGTCGGTGCGGCTGGGGAAGACGAAGGCGTCGGCGCTCGAGTAGTGCGCCGCGAGGTCGTCGCCGAAGCGGTAGCC
>JBEGNG010000174.1:0-4665 GCA_041182645.1 Planctomycetota bacterium | reverse complement strand
GCCGGCCAGCGGCGCAGGATCGACCTGAACGATGAGCAGAGCGCCGGCCTCGCCGGCTGAGCGTGCGGCTCACCGCAGGCAGGTCGCCCGCAGCACGCGGTCCCACGCGCCCCACGCGAACGATTCACGCTCGCCGTGCGTCCAGCCGGCATCGGCGAGGCGGTGCGTGAGTGCATCGAGTTCGTCCGGTGCGCGGATGCCCGCCGGGACCTGCATCGGCGTGAAGCCGCCGTCCAGGTCGCTCCCGAGGCAGCATCGATCCCGCCCGGCGATCGATGCCGCATGCCCCACATGCGCCACGGCATCGTCGAGCGTGGCCTCGCGGCCGTGCGCGAGGAACGAACCGTAGAGGTTCAGGCCGATCACGCCCCCGCGCGCCGCGATCGCGGCGATCTGGTCATCGCGCAGGTGGCGTTGCCGTTCATCGGCGAGCGCGCGGCAGTTGCTGTGGCTTGCGACCACGGTGCGCGTCGAGCAGGCGAGGAGGTCGTCGAGCGCCGCATCGGCGAGGTGGCTCGCATCGTGCAGGATCGCGTGGGCATCGAGCGCGGCCACGGTCTCGCGACCCAGCGCCGTGAGCCCACCGTGGGCGGCGTTCCCGCCCGCATGGCGCGAGCCGAGCGCCCAGGTCAGGCCGACCACGCGCACGCCGCGCGCGTGCCACCACGCCACATCCTCGGGCGTGCGGATCGGGTCGGCGCCCTCCATGAGCAGGACCACGCGCAGCGGTGCAGGGGCATCGAGGTCCGCGGCGGTGCGCACGATGCGGAGACGGCCCGCGCGTTCCATGGTCTCGTACCACTCGAGCTGCCGCACGCCGGCCGCGAAGGCACTCGCCGGATCGTCCGCGTCGTACCCCCAGGCCTTTCCCGAGCCTTCCGGGCCGCGCTCGGTGAAGATCGTGCCCAGCACGGTCGTCACGCGACCACGCGCGAGCGCCGGCAGGCTCACGCAGCGTGCCGAGGGGTCCTCGACCTCTGCGCCCAGATCGTGGCCGTGCAGGGCGAGGTACGCGAGGTCCAGGTGTCCATCGCACCAGCGGGTCGGTCGATCCATGCAGCAAGGCTAGCGCCCGCATCGCTACAGTCCGTGCATGGATCCGGTCCCCACGCATGCCGTCGTCGCCGGCCTCTCCGCGCGCGAGCGGGTGAGCTCGCTCGCGATCGGCCTGGTCGCGGCCGCACCCGTGGTCATCGCCGCATTCCTCCGTGCCGATCCGTCGGGCCTGGGCACACACGTCCAGCTCGGCATGCCCACCTGCAGCTGGCCGACGGCCATGGGCATCACCTGCCCATCGTGCGGCATGACGACGGCCTTCGCGCACGCGGCGGCCGGTGACCTGCTCGCGTCGTTCCGGACGCAGCCGATGGGGTTCCTGCTGGCGGTCCTCTGCACGGCGGCGGCGATGCTCGGGCTGCTTGGAGCCGCCACGGGGAGTCGGCTAGGCTATTGGCTCTGCCGCAGTCCCGGCCGCGCAGCATGGTGGACCTTCGGTGCCATCGCCTTCGCGTCCTGGCTCATCACGAACGCCCGATTGAAGGGATGGGTCTGACCGTGCTTCGACCGCTCGCCACCATCGTCCTGTGCCTTGCCTGCCTGCCGCTGGGCGGCTGCTGGGTGTTCGGCGTGGCCAGCGCGGTGGGCGACAACATCGAGTCGCTGAAGAAGATCGAGGTGCTCGCGCGCTACGACGGCCTCGAGAACCGCACCGTCGCGGTGCTGCTCCAGGTCGACATGCAGACGGCCTACGAGCATCCGACGGCCATGGCCAACATCGCGCTCAACCTCGCCTTCACGCTGCGCAAGAACGTGCATGGCGTGCGCGTGCTCGACCCGACGGTCGCGCTGGCCTGGCAGCACCAGAATCCCTCCTGGCCGGCCATGCCGCTGGGCAAGATCGCCCAGGAACTCGACGTCGAGCGGCTGGTCGTGGTCGACCTGTACGAGTACCGCCTGAACCCGCCGGGCAACCGCTGGCTGTGGGACGGCCTCGCGGCGGCGAACGTGGGCATCGTCGAGCACGACGGCCTCGATCCCGACGCCTACGCGGCCGAGTTCAACATCATGGGCAAGTTTCCCGACCTGGAGAACCTCGGCCGCGAGAGCGCCACCGAGCGCAGCGTGGAACTCGGCCTGCAGAAGGTGTTCGTCGAGAAGGCCGGCTGGATCTTCTACGACCACCTCGAGGACAAGTACCCGGACCGCGCCCGATGATGCGCCGTGCGATGGCCATCCTGCTGCTGGTCCCGCTGGCCGCGACGGCGGCGTGCAACATCGTCATCCCGGCGACCTACATCATCGAGGGTCCGCCGAAGGAGCCGGCCGTCTTCGAACTGCCCGAGAAGCGCACGCTGGTCTTCATCGACGACCCCAAGAACCGCATGACGCGCGTGGCGCTGCGCGCCGAGGTCGCGGACCGGACCGAGCGGCTGCTCTTCGACGAGGGCAAGGTCACCGAACTCGTCAGCTGCGCGGATGCGATCCAGCTCGCCCGGCGCAGCGATGCGCAGGGGAACCGCTCGAGCATCGAGTCGATCGGCCGCGCGATGAACGTGCAGCAGGTGATCTACGTGGTCATCGACCGCTTCACGCTGAGCGTGGACGGCGCGAGCCCGCGCCCGGGTGCGACGGCGCGCGTGAAGGTGCTCGACCTCGAGGACCAGTCGCGCATCTTCCCCGGCGACGACGGCGGCCACCTGGTCGAGAGCGAGCTGCGCGAGCCGCCGCAATCGATGTACGTGTCGACCTCCGGACGCCGGCAGATCGAGGACCAGCTCGCCATGCAGCTGGCCACCGACATCGCCGAGCTCTTCTACGAGCACGAGGATCGCCCGCTCGGCGGGACCCTGCAGGCGCCCCGTCAGCGGGCGCAGGATCGCTAGTGACGCTGCACCTGGTCGACATCGGGCACGGTGCGCAGGTGCGTCCGACCCGGCTGCGGTCGATCGCCCGCGCGATGCGCGCGCAGGGCGTCGATCCCGCGGATGTCGTCGCGGTCGGGACGGCCACCGCCCATGCGCGGGCGGCGGGCGTGGACGCAGGTCGATGGCTCGGGCTGTCGCCGCATGCGCGCAGGCTCGCACGATGGACGCATGGGCACGGTCGGGTCGTCGCGTGGGGCGAGTGGCCGCAAGGCGTGCCGGATGGGGTGGCGTGGGCCGAGCGAGCACCGACCTCATGGTGCGCCGTGCAGCCATCCGGGTGGGAACCGGTTGCGGGCGCGCCGTTGGTGCTCTGGTGTGCAGAGCCCGCAGCGGCATCGTGCGCCCTGGAGGCGGTCGAACTCGTCGCTCGTCTCGCGCTCCTCGGGTGTCCGGTCCGCATGGTCGTCCCGCCGGGCATGGCTCGGCTCGACCGGGCCACGGCCTTGGCGTGCGACATGGCGCTGCGCGATGCGCTCATCGTGCTCGAGGACCATGCGGCCCTCGCATCGATCTCCGGGCGTGCGTGGTTGGCGATCGCCGCTCCCACGGCAGACGGCATGCCGTCATCGGCCACGCAGGTCGGCGTGCCGGAGTGCCTCGCGGCCCACGCGGCAGCGGGCACGGCGTGCCTCGTGCCCTTCGGGGTCTCGGACGCCCCGTGGGTGCTTGCGCCCAAGGGGACGGGCGTGAACGAGCTGGCATTGGCCGTCGCCCGGCTCCTCGGTGACCCGAGTGCCCGCGAAGGGGCCGCCGCCGCCGCGAGGCGTGCAGCGGCGGATCTCGATGCGCGCGCGTGGACTTCGGCCACGGCCTGGGTGGCGTGAGCCCGACGCAGGACCGGAGCAGGCCGCTCAGGCGCCGAGGAACGCCTCGACAGCCCCTCGGTAGAGCCAACGCAGGCGCTCAGGGTCCAGGCCCACGCCGCGGATGCCCGGTGCATCGAGCGGCCCGTGGCGCACGGGATCGACCATCGCCAGGTCGGGATCGCTGATCGGGCTCGGGCCCGACCACGAGGTCTCCCAGAAGGTCCTGAGCGTCCAGTAGCGGCTGGCGTAGAGCGCGAAGGCCTCGCGCTCGTCGCTCGCCTTCGCCGCCATCTCGGTCTTGCCCTCCATCGCGACGAGGTGGTCGTCGCTGGTGACCGTGTCGCTGCCGAACATGATGCGTGTGCGATGGCGGTCGAGGAACGCCACGAGTTCGTCACGCGGGTGCACGGAGAGTTCGCGCACCATCCACTTCGTCGCGCTCGTGTCGAGCCAGAGGTTCCCGTGGCGCGTCAGCAGGCCGTCGAGGAAACCCAGGTCCTCGGGCCAGCCACCCATGTGCGCGACCAGCGTGGGGACGCGCCAGCGTTCGAGCATCGCTTCGAGGGGTTCGTACTGGGAACGCTTCCTTCGTGCCGTAGACGGAGGCGTCGCGGTAGCGCGTTGCGAACCAGGTGTCGGGGTCGGCGCAGTGCACCATGAAGCGCATCCCGAGCGAGGCCGCGAGGTCGGCCGCCTCGAGCCGTGCGGGCGCACCGAGGGAGAGCGCGCCGGCGCAGCCCGCCTCGAGCGCCAGGTCGGTCGCGCGTGGTGCAGCCCAGAACTTCACGGTCTTCACTCCCTCGGCATGGAACGCCCGGATGCGTTCGAGGTACCCACGCGTGTGGGCGTGCAGCTTGTCCTCGGCCGCGAAGTTGGGCACCGCGATGAAGTCGATGCGGTCGCCGAAGACGCCGCGGATCGCGTCGAGCTGTTCG
>JBEGNG010000173.1:0-4424 GCA_041182645.1 Planctomycetota bacterium | reverse complement strand
ACGTTCCTTCTCGCGGTCGGGGCGAACGCATGGTTCCACGACGACGACAACCGTCGCGCGGACGGCGATACGTTCGCCCAGGCGTCCTACGGCGTCGACCTGACCGCCATGTGGGACGGTTGGTTCTTCACCGGTGAAGCCCACTGGCGCGACAGCGCTCAGCGCAACTCGACGGCGGGAACTCCCGCGGTCACGACGAGCTACGACGACATCGGCACCGACGGGTGGTTCGCCCAACTCGGCTACTGCATCATTCCGCAGAAGTTCGACGTCGGATTCCGCTGGAGCGAGGTGGATTTCGACAACACCACGGCGTCGACGAGCATCTCCGAGATGCTGCTCACTGTATGGGATCCTCAGTGCTTGGGTTCAGCGGCGGGTGCCGGGGCCTTCGCGACCTCGACGGGCGCAGTCGGCGGCTGGCGGTCGATAGCAACCGGTGCAGTCGACGGCTTGGATGCGGGTTCGGGTGCCGGCGGCGACGAGCATGCGCCCAGCAGGACGAGTGCCAGGGCGACCGCGCGCGCGGGGACGCCGCCCGTCACGATTCGACGCCATCCCTCGACTCCCGGGCCCGTGCTGCCTGCCATGCGCTACCTCCACGCGACAACCGCGTGCCGCTAGGGGCAGGAATCGACAGGGAGCGGGAAAGCGCTTGAGAAACGCGCCGATCGGGGCGATCAGCCCTCGAGGGTGCGCAGGCCGAGCCCGTGGTCGGCCAGACGCTCGCGGATCTCGTCCAGGCTGGTCTGGCCGAAGTTCTTCACGCCCATGAGCTCGGCTTCGGTGCGGCTGGCCAGGTCGCCCAGCGTCTGCACGCCGAGCATCTGGAGCGCCTTGCGGCAGCGGACGCTGAACTCGAGCGACGCGACGGACTTCTCGAGCACCTCGGCGCCGACCTGCTCCTTGAGCTTCTCGTAGATCTCGTTGCGCACGCGCGCGTAGCCGGCGCCCTCGAGGCCCTGGCCCAGGCGCAGGCCCTTGGCCGTCAGCATCTGCTTGATCTCGATCAGGCTGGTCTCGCCGAAGTTCTTGTAGGCCAGCAGTTCGCTCTCGGTGATCTTCAGGAGGTCGCCGAGCGTGCGGATCTGCATCTTCTTGAGGCAGTTGCGGGCACGCACCGAAAGCTCGAAGTCGGTGACCGGCTGGTCGAGCATCTGGTTGCGCTTGGCGTCGTCGCGCGCCTGGTCCTCGTCGTAGAGGCAGTCGCGGCTGGCGAGGACATCCTTCAGGAAGAGGCGCGCGCGCTCGTGGCCGGGCTCGGTCTCGAGGACCTTGCGCAGGCAACGCTCGGCGCGCAGGTAGTCGCCGGCGTCCTCGTACATGACGGCCAGGTTGACCAGGGCGTTCATCGGCGGCGTCGGCATGCGGCAGACGCGCTCGAGCAGCGAGATCGCCTCTTCGTCCTCACCGACCGACTCGAGCATGGAGGCCAGACGGACCGCAAGGGCGGCGTCCTCACCGGTGGTCGCGATCGGGCGCAGGAGGTCGATCGCCTTCATGCGCTGCCCGGTCTTGAGGAACTGCTCAGCCTGTTCGGCGATCACGGGATGGGTGGTGGCGGCCACGGTGGCGGTGGTCATGGGTCGACGCTCCTCGGGGGTGGTTCGTGCTGGCGCCGGGGCATCCGGAGCCGAGCCCGGGGATCATAGCGGGACCCGCGCGGGGCTCAAGAACCGCTGCCGACGCTGCCCGAACCGCCCGGCTCGAGCCCGGGTGCGGGCTCGGGCGGCCGCTCGAGCAGCCGGATCGACCGCCAGCGCCCGCTCTCGAAGCGCCAGGCCATGAAGAGACCGTAGACCACGATGTAGGCCGTCGCGGCCAGCCAGGGACCGGTGCTCTCCCACTGGGGGAACCACCCCACGAGCAGCAGCCCTCCCCCCACGATCATGCCCCAGCTGAGCGTCACGGTGGCGATGCCGGGGACCAGCGTGTCGCCGGCCCCGCGCAGGGCGCCTGTGTAGATGATCCCCAGCGCATCGAAGGTCTGGAAGACCGCCGCGCAGATCATGAGCGTGCCGCCGATCGCGACGATGCGCGCCACCTGCTCGGCCGGCACGTCGCCGGAGTCGGCGAAGATCCCCACCATGTCGTGGCGCCAGACGAACATGACGATCCCCCACAGGGTCATGTAGGCGAGCGACACGGTCAGCGCCGCGTGCGTCTGGCGCACCGCATCGTCGGGACGCCCCGCACCGATCGACCTGCCGACGAGGCTCGCCGTCGCCACGCTGAAGCCGACCGCGGGCATGAACGACATGTGCATGAACCGCAGCACGCTCCAGCCGGCGGCGAGGTGGTCGGTGCCGAAGCGCCCCACGAGCGTGCTCATGAAGAGCGCCCAGCAGATCATCTCGTTGCTGAACTGGATCCCGTTGGGCACGCCGGTGCGCACGAGGCCCCCGAGCATGCCCCACTGCGGCCGCCACGCCGAGCGCGTGCCGAGCTCGGCATGCAGCTTCGGCCCGAGGAAGACGACGAAGGGGACGAGGAACTCGACGAAGGTGCCGATCACGGTCGCGATCGCCGCGCCCGCCACCCCGTACGCCTGCGTACCGGGAATCCCCGGCAGCCCGAGCGACGGCAGCCCGCGTTCGCCGTAGATCAGGATGAAGTTCCCGACCACGTTGACGACGTTGCCCAGGATGGCGGCGACCGTCACGACCTTCGGGCGGTGGATGCCGAAGAAGAAGTTCGACATCGCCTTGCCCGCGAGGGTCACGACGCCCGCGCCGACGAGGATGCCGGCGTACTGGGTCTCGAGCTCCTGCACGCGCGGCTCGTGGTCCATCGCGGCGAAGAGCGCCGGCAGGCCGACGAGCGCCAGCGGCAGCAGCAGCAGGAGCCAGCTGGCGACGGCGATCCAGAGACCGCCCCACGCGTAGGACGCCGCATCATGCAGCCGCTTCGCGCCCAGCGACTGGCTGACGTAGGTGTTGACGAGCGTGATGACGCCGACGAGGAACGACATCGGCGCCCAGCTCCAGACCCCCCCGTTGCCCTGCGCCGCCAGCTCGACCATGCCGATCTGCGCCACCATCAGGCTGTCCACGAACTGCATGAGCGTGTACGAGGTCATCGTGAGGACCGTCGGCCACGCCAGCGCCCAGACCTCGCGGACATCGGACAGCCGCGCGGCGACACCGCGACCGCGGGATGGGCTCATCGGATCCATCGGACGGCCGGCGGCGTCAGAGCGCCACCAGCTCCATGTCGGCCTGCACGGTCGACGACTTCACCACCGGATCGATGTCGGCGGCGAAGCCCTCGAGGCCCTTGGTCCGCGCCATCTCGGCGCGCACGCCGGCCACGGCGAACGCCGCGCCGCGCGCATGGCGACGGTGGGCATCGAGCTCGATGGCGACCTGCGATTCGCTTCGCGCGAAGTCCAACGGCGCGATCGCGGCCTTGAACCCCTGCAGCAGGCCGTTCGCGTTGACGAACGAGCCGGGCTTCTCGACCCAGGTGCACGACGGCAGCACCACGTCGGCGGCGTTGGTGAGTCGGTCGGGCAGCGTGTCGATGAGGACCAGCGAACGCCCGGCGACGGCACGCACGAGCTCGTCGGATTGCCAGGCGCTCGGGTAGTTGCCGGTCACCAGGCACGCCTTGGCGCCGGCCGACTGCACGGCGGCGCACCAGGCCGCGGCGTCATGCACCGCAGCCGCAGCGCGACCCGCGAACGAGGCTGCGACGGCCTCGAGCACCATGCGCACGCCGCGGGCGTTGGGCGCCTTCTCGGCGCGCACGACGAAGCCGTTGGGGAAGGTCTTGTCCTGGCCGTCGACGGGCACGGGGCCGACGCCGAGCACGGCATCGCGGTCGTGCGCGAGCACGGCGTGCGCCAGCAGGTAGGCGTCCTCGCAGGAGAGCATCGGGCTCACCAGGAGCGCCAGGCGGCCGGCGGCGGCGCCCTGCGCCAGCACGGAACCCGCCGCATCGATGGCCGCGCTCCAGGCCTCGGCGGCGCGCGCGGGCTCACCGGCGGGCTGGCCCTTGAGCATCGGCAGCGACAGACGGTCCTCGCGGTGGACGAACTTCCAGCCGTAGCGCACCTCGTCGGTGATCCACCACTGGTTCACCGCGGCGTTGCGGCGCGGCTTGATGCGGTAGACGCGGCCATCGTTGTGCTCGACGCTGATGTTGTCGCCGCTGGACGTGATGCCGTCGATCGACGGGGTCTTCGTCAGGAACCAGACGCGCTGCTGGAAGAGGAAATCCTTGTCGAGCAGCGCGCCGACCGGGCAGAGGTCGATCACGTTGCTGGCGAGCTCGTTGTCGAGCGCCATGCCCGGGAACACGTCGATCATCTCGGTGCCGCCGCGGCCCTCGACCATGAGCTCGTTGGTCTGCGTGACCTCGCGCGTGAAGCGCACGCAGCGGGTGCACATGATGCAGCGGTCGCTGTAGAGCAGGATGTTCGG
>JBEGNG010000172.1:0-5049 GCA_041182645.1 Planctomycetota bacterium | reverse complement strand
GGCGTGCGTGGTGGCCGCTGCTGGCCGGGTGCGGGCTCGGGTGGGCGCGGCTTCTCCGAAGGCCGTTGTTCGGGCTTTGGTTCCGGCTTGGGTTGCTGGCGCTCCTCGCGCTTGGGCTGGTCGGCGGGCTTGGGCGTGTCGGCCTGCTTGGGATCGGGTGCGGCGGGATCAGGCGCGCGCGCCGGTTCGATGATGGCGAGCACCGCCTTGCCGACGAGCTGCGCCGCGTCTTCCGCGTAGCCGCCGAGCACGAGCACGTGCAGCAGCAGGCTGACCACGAAGCCGAACGCGACGGGACTGACGTTCACGGCTGCCCTTGGTTGCCCGGGGTTCCTGGCCCAGCGGGCGTTGGGTTGGACGGTGGTGCCTGGGGCGTCGACGGTGCGGCTCCGGGCTGCACGGTGCGTGCCGGCGCGGGCTTGCCCACGATGTTCACGGTGAGGCCGCTGCCCTTGAGCCGCTCCCACACGTCCTGCAGGATCGGCGCGCGGTCGACGGCGCCCTTGCCGTCGGCGACGGCGAGGTAGACGACCGTGCGGCCATCGGCCTTGCGCCGCTCCTCGACCATGGCCGAGAGCGCATCCAGCGACGATTCGCGCCGGTCGACCCACACGCGGCCGTCGAGGTCGATGCTCACGCTGCACGCCGGCGGCACCTTGGCCTCGGTGCCCGAGCTGAAGCGCTTGAGTTCCATGGGCACGATCGCCACGCGCGTGGTGAGCACCTGCGCGTAGACGAAGAACGTGAGGAGGAACATCATCACGTCGATGAGCGGCACCAGTTCGATGCGCGGGTCCAGCGGCGTGCGGCGCAGCCGGAGCATGCTCAGCCGCCCATCTGCAGCGTGGCCAGCGCCATGAGCTTGTCGTCGACGAAGTCGAAGACCTTGTCCAGGCCGGTGGTCAGGAAGATGCCCCACACGGCATTGGTGCAGCCGGTGACCTTCATGCGGCACTCGTTGGAGATGACCAGCCGCCGCAGCCGCAGCAGCGCGGCGATGTTGGAGCTGGTGAGGTAGTTCACCTCGGCGAGGTCGAGCACCACGTCACGGTGGTCGCCGTCCTGCTCGAAGCGGGCCGCGAGGGCGGCCAGGTCCTCGCTGAGCGAGGGCTCGTCCTGGAGTTCGGCGATGACGATGGTCTCGGACCAGTTGGTGAGGGACATGCGGGGCTCCGTGGGTTGGTTCACTCGTCGTCGGCCGGCACGGCTTCGGTGGGTGCCGGGCCATCATCGCTCGCATCCACGCGGGCGGCCGCGCGCAGCGTGTCGCCGTCGCGCAACCGCACCACGCGCACGCCCTGCGTGTTGCGGCCGATGGCGCGGACATCCTTCGCGGCGATGCGGACGGCCATGCCGTTGGTGGTCATGAACAGCAGGTTGTGGTCGTCGGTGACCGGGTGCACCGAGACCACCGGGCCGTTGCGCTCGTTGACCACGATGTCCTTGCGGCCCTTGCCGCCGCGGCTCTGCACGCGGGTGGAACCGTCTTCCTGCTGCACGAGGTACTCGCGCATGGGTGTGCGCTTGCCGTAGCCATTGAGCGTGACCGTGCAGAGGTCGGCGGTGTCGTCGCAGCGCACGAGGCCGACGACCGAGTCCCCCTCGGCGAGGTCGATGCCGGCCACGCCCGCGGTGTCGCGGCCCATGACGCGGGCGTCGTTCTCGTCGAAGCGGATGGCCATGCCCTGGGCCGTCGAGAGGAGCACGTGGTCGTTGCCGCGCGTGAGGAGCGCGTTGACGAGGCCGTCGCCGTCGTTGAGCCGGACCGCGATGATGCCGCTGCGGTTGACGTTGCGGTAGTCCTTGAGCGCGCTGCGCTTGACGCGGCCCTGGGCGGTGGCGAAGAAGAGGTAGTCCTCGCTGGCCTCGAAGTCCTTGATCGGCAGGAACGCGCGCACGCGCTCGCCCTCGCGCAGGTCGAGCAGGTTGTTCAGGCTGCGGCCCTTGCTCGTGCGGCCGAGTTCGGGGACCTGCCAGACCTTGAGCCGGAAGACGCGGCCGGTGTCGGTGAAGCAGAGCAGGTCATCGTGCGAGCTCGACACGAACATGTGCTCGACGAAGTCGCCGTCGCGCACCTCGCCGCCCTTGATGCCCACGCCGCCGCGGGCCTGGGTGCGGTAGGTCTCGACCGGCAGCCGCTTGGCGAGGCCCTCGCTGGAGATGCTCACCACCACGTCGTGCTCGGCGATGAGCTCGGCCATGTCGAAGTCGGACGCGTCGCCCTCCTCGATGACGGTGCGGCGGTCGTCGCCGAAGCGCTCGGCGAGTTCGATCGTGTCCTCGCGGATGATGTCGAGCACGAGCCGGTCGCTGCCGAGGATCGCCTCGAGGCCGTCGATCTGCTCGAGCAGCTTGGTGAATTCGTTGGCGAGCTTCTCGATCTCGAGGCCCACGAGCTGGATCAGGCGCAGCGCGCCGATCGCCTCGGCCTGGACGCGCGTGAGCCGCACGCCGCCGTCCTGGCGGCTGCGCTCGGCGATGCGCTGGGGCACGAGCGCCGCATGGCGGTGGTCCGGGGCGATGCGGAAGGCGCGCTCCTGCAGGCGCTCGATGGCTTCGTCGCGCGTGCGGCTCTCGCGGATGATGCGGATGACCTCGTCGATGTCGCAGACCGCGTACATCAGGCCCTCGAGCCGGTGCGCCTGCTGGCGCGCCTGGCGCAGCTGGAACTCGGTGCGCCGGCGGATGACCGTGCGGCGATGGTCGATGTAGGCCTCGACCAGGCTCTTGAAGGGCAGCGTGCGCGGCTGGCCGTTCACGAGCGCGATGTTGATGATGCTGAAGGTCGACTGCAGCGGCGTGTACTCGTAGAGCTTGCGCTCGACGACCTGCGGGTCGGCGCCCTTCTTCAGGGTGATCACGATGCGCGTCTGTGCATCGCGGCCCGAGTGGTTGCTGACGTCGCTGATGTCGCCGATGCGGGCTTCGCGGGACGCATCGTCCTTGCGCGTGCACTCGACGATCTTCTCGATCAGGTTGCTCTGCACGACCTGGTAGGGGATCTGGTCGATGACGATGACGTCGCGCCCGTTGCGCTGCTCGTGGTGCACCGTGCCGCGCACGGTGATGCGGCCGCGGCCGGTGGCGTAGGCCTCGACGATGCCGCGGCGGCCGACGATGACGCCGCCGGTGGGGAAGTCCGGGCCCGGCACGTGGCGCAGGAGGTCCTCGAGGCCGATGTCGGGCTGGTCGATCACGGCGACGATCGCCGCGCACACCTCGCGCAGGTTGTGCGGCGGCATGCTGCTGGCCATGCCCACCGCGATGCCGGCGCTGCCGTTGACGAGCAGGTTCGGCAGCTTGGCCGGGAGCACCGTGGGCTCCATGAGGCGGTCGTCGTAGTTGGGCTTGAAGTCGACCGTTTCCTTGTCGAGGTCCTCCATCAGCGCGACGGTCGGGGCCGTCATGCGGGCCTCGGTGTAGCGCATGGCCGCCGGCGGGTCGCCCTCGATCGAGCCGAAGTTGCCCTGCTTGTCGACGAGCAGGTAGCGGGTCTTCCACGCCTGGCCCATGTTGACGAGGGTCGGATAGACGACGCTCTCGCCGTGCGGGTGGTAGTTGCCGCTGGTGTCGCCGCAGATCTTGGCGCACTTGATGTGCTTGCGGCCGGGCGACAGGTTGAGGTCGTTCATCGCCACCAGGATGCGCCGCTGGCTGGGCTTGAGGCCGTCGCGCACGTCGGGCAGCGCGCGGTCCATGATCGTGCTCATGGCGTAGGTCAGGTACGACTCGTGGAGCTCACGGTCGATGGCCTGCTCGACGACGCGGTCGATCGGTGCGGGGCTGGGCGACGGTTCCGGTGTGGTGGCCATGGGGGTGGTGGCGACGGGCGCGAAGGACCGCGCTCGAAGCCCCGGAAGCCTACCCGAACCGGGCCTCCGATGCCCGCCGGGCCGACGTCATTCGGTGCGGGCGAGGAGCGCCAGAAACTCCATGTTTCCCCGGCCCTGTTTGGAGGTCTTGCCGCCCGTGATCGGGCTGTCGGCGTGGGCGATCACGCGCACCCCCAGTGAGGGCATCGCAGCGAGCACGCGGGCGCACACGGCGCGGCTGTCCTCGGGTTCGAGCGCGCCGCCCTTCAGCAGCCGCTTCTCGTCCTGCGTGACCTCGTAGTGGGGCTTCACGAGCGTGATGATGCGGGCGTGCGGGGCCGTCGAGAGCCACCGCAGCGCGGCGGGAATCGCCAGCCGCTGCGGGGTCCAGGCCATGTCGATCGTCACCAGGTCGACCGGTTCCGCGGGGGCCGGCGCATGCAGCGCGTTGGTGCGTTCCATCACCGTCACGCGGGCATCGTTGCGCAGCGTCCAGGCGAGCGTGCCGTAGCCGGTGTCGACGGCCGTCACGTGCGCGGCGCCACGGCGCAGGCGTCGACGGCCGTCACGTGCGCGGCGCCACGGCGCAGGCAGACGTCGGTGAAGCCGCCGATGTTGCAGCCGAAGTCGGCCACCCGCCAGCCCGTGATGTCGACAGCGAAGGTCGACAGGGCGTGTTCGAGCTTGAGCCCGGCACGCGAGACGAATGGGCACGCTGGATCGGCCATCGCGCTCAGGCCGCCGGGTGCGCCACGCCGACGATCGCGATGCCGAGCCGATCGGCGGCGGCGAGCACGGCCGGCGCATCGACCAGGATCACGCGGCCCGCGCCGACGGCGATGCACGCGCCGCCGTTGCGTGCCACGCGCTCCACCGTCGGCACGCCGATCGTGGGCACGTCGGCGCGCATGTCGTGCGAGCGCTTGGCGCTCTTGAAGAGCGTCCAGCCCTTGGCGCGGCAGAGTTCGCCGGCGCGGTCGATCATGCGGTCGGTGCCCTCGAGCGCCTCGACGGCGACGATGTCGCCCTCGCGCACGATGATGGCCTGGCCCACGTCGAGCTCCACGACCTTGTCCAGCAGCGGCCAGCCGAACGCCACGTCGCGCTCCTGCAGCGTGCCGGGGCGGCAGCGCGTCATCACGCCTTCCTTGGCCATGTGCTCGGGGATGTAGGTCGTGCTGTCGATGAGCGGGACTCCGGCGCCGGCGAGTTCGTCAGCGACCGCGGCGAGCACCAC
>JBEGNG010000171.1:0-4443 GCA_041182645.1 Planctomycetota bacterium | reverse complement strand
CCTCCAAAGGAGCCAACCATGCTGACCACGCTGCTCGCCTCGATCGCCCTCACGCTGCCCGCCGCCCTGCCCGTCCAGGATGCCGCCAAGCCCGCGCCGGCGAAGCCCGCCGCGAAGGCCGATCGGCTCGCGCCCGGCATGCCTGCGCCCAAGCTCGAGGTGCAGGAGTTCATCAAGGGCGAGGCGATCGACGGCTTCAAGCCCGGGCAGGTCTACGTCGTCGAGTTCTGGGCGACCTGGTGCGGACCGTGCATCCGCGCCTTCCCGCACCTGTCGGAGCTGCAGAAGCAGCACGCGGGCAAGGTGACGATCATCGGCGTGAACATCTGGGAGCGCCCCTACGACGACGGCACGCTCGCCAAGGTGAAGGACACCGTCGAGAAGCAGGGCGACAAGATGGCCTACACCGTCGCCTACGACGGCCCGACGCAGAAGTCCGACAAGGCCTGGATGGGTGCGGCCGGACGCAACGGCATCCCCAGCGCCTTCATCGTCGACCAGAAGGGCATGATCGCCTGGATGGGCCACCCCATGCAGATGGATCCGGTGCTCGAGCAGGTGCTCGCCGGCACCTGGAGCCCCGACGCCGCGAAGAAGCTGGCCGACGCCGAGGCGAAGGAAGCCGAGGCCGCGCGCGCGATGCAGAAGGCCGCGCGCGACCTGCTCAAGACCCGCGTCGCCGCGCGCGAATCGGGCGATTGGTCGGCGTGGACCAAGGCCATCGACGGCCTCATCGAGTCGAGCAAGGGCTCGCCGAGCCAGATGCAGTTCCGCATGATGAAGTTCCAGACGCTCATCGGCGAGGCCAACATGCCCGAACAGGGCTACGCGCTCGGCGAGCAACTGGTGAACGAAGGCAAGGACGATGCGCAGCTGCTCAACGCGATCGCCTGGTTCTCCGTGCAGGATGAGTCGGTCATGAAGCGCAACCTCGACTTCTGCGTCAAGGCCGCCACCGCGGCGAACGCCGCGGCGAAGGGCGAGGACGGCGCGATCCTCGACACGCTCGCCCGCGTCCACTGGGAACGCGGCGAGAACGCCAAGGCGATCGAGCTGCAGGAGAAGGCCGTGAGCCTGTCGAAGGACACCCCGATGGCCAAGGAAATGCAGGAAACCCTCGAGACCTACAAGAAGGGCAAGTGATCCGGGCAGGAGCCCGGACCGCACGCCACGCATGCTCACGAAGCCCGGCCTCGCGCCGGGCTTCGTTGCTTCTGCAGTGGTCAACCCACGATGCCAGCGACGGGCCGGGCGACCGAGCCGCGGCGGACCTCAGGCCCCGACCTCGACCTCCCGGTCCTCGTCGGCGCTGCGGTAGATCGCCTCGACCAGTGCCTGCACGCGCTGCCCCGCGGCCGCATCGGCGTGGGGCTTCGCTCGGCCCTCGACGGCATCGATGAACTGCCGGTACTGCTCGTCCCACATCTGGCGCTCGGGGTCCTCGGCGACGAAGTGGGGCTTCAGGTCCACGAGGTGTCCCTCCTCCTCCGTGGCGATCGAGACCTCCTTGCCGAAGACCTGGAACGCCGCGCCCGCCTTCGAGCCGATCACGCAGAGCCCGTCCTTGAGATGGCCCTCGGGGAGGTTCGCGGCCCAGGTGACGTTCATCTCGATGGTCAGGCCGCCTTCGCAGCGGATGAGCGCGGTGGCCGCGTCCTCGACGTCGCAGACGCCATCGAACTTCGGCGGGCCGGCCCACATCCAGGTGTAGGTGTAGCCGCGCATGGCCGCACCCAGGCCGCTCATCGTGGCACCGCTGGCCCGCAGCGGCCGCGGCGACCCGGCCAGCCACAGCGACAGGTCGAGCATGTGCACGCCGAGGTCGATCAGCGGACCGCCGCCGGAGCGGGCCTTCGTGGTGAACCAGCCGCCCAGTCCGGGGATCCCGCGGCGACGGTAGAGCGCGCACTTGATGTGCCGGATGTCGCCGAACCTGCCGGCATCGATGAACGACTTGACGCACCGTGCCGCGGGGCTGCCGCGGCAGACGAAGCCGATCTGCAGCGTGGTGCCCGCATGGGCCGCGGCCGACGCGATCTGGGCGCACTGCGCCGTGTCCATCGCCATCGGCTTCTCGAGCAGCACGTGCTTGCGTGCCGCCAGCGCCTTCATGGCGCAGGGATGGTGCTGGTCGTTGGGCACGCACACGGCGACCGCGGTCACCTTGGGCAGGGCCAGCAGGTCGTCGATCCCCGCACACGCCTGGGCGCCATGCGCGGCGGCGAACTGGCGGGCGCGCTCGGGCACGACATCCCAGACGCCCACGATCGGCAGGCCCGCCCGCGTGGCGGCCTGTGCATGCACGCCACCGATCCCGCCACAGCCGATGATCCCGATGCCGAATGCCATGGATGCTCCTTGCACGCTCCGTGTCGTGGAGCGGTCCTAGAATAGCCCGACCATGAGCAAGCAGCCCATCGTGATCGTCGGCGGCGGCATCGTCGGCCTCTCGAGCGCCTATGAACTCACCGAGCGTGGCCACGACGTGGTCGTGCTCGACCGCGAGATGATCCACGACAGCGCCTCGTGCGGCAACGCCGGCATGCTGTCGATCGGGCATCCCCCGCTCACCCGCCCGGGCGTGAGCGTGCGTGGGCTGAAGTGGATGCTCGATCCCACGAGCCCGCTGTACATCCGGCCCCGGCTCGATCCGGGGCTGCTGTCGTGGCTCTGGTCGTTCCACCGGCACTGCAACCAGGGCCACCTGAACCGCTGCATGGTGACGCTCTGCCAGATGGGCTGGCGCTCGCTCGAGCGCTTCGAGCGCACGATCGACCGCGAGGGCATCGACTGCGGCTACCGCCGCACCGGCTGGCTCGACGTGGTCCTGCACGAGGACAACATGGATGCCGCCGAGGCCGAGGCTGCGATGCTCGCCCCGCACGGCTTTTCGCATGAGCGTCTCGACGGCGATGCGCTGCGCCGCATGAGCCCCTGCTTCACCGACGAGGTCGCCGGCGCGGTGCTGCACAAGGACAGCGCCAACATCGACCCGCGCGCCTACACCAAGGCACTTGCCGCGGCGCTCGTGCGGCGCGGGGTCCGCGTGCTGACGGGGCCGTCGTGGGATGCGACGGGCCTCGAGCGCGACGGCACGGGCCGGGTCACCGGCGTGCGCTGCGCGAACGGCACGGTCGTGGGCGGCGCCGCGATCGTGCTGGCTGCAGGCGTCTGGAGCACCGGCCTGGCGGCAGAGGTCGGGCTCGACCTGCCGATGCAGGGTGCGCGCGGCTACCACGTGCAGCTCGATGGCGTACCTGGCGTTCCTGCAACGGCCTGCGTGCTCCACGAGACCTTCATCGCGGTGACCCCGATGGGTGGGCGGCTGCGGCTGGCCGGCACGCTCGAGATCAGCCCGCTCGACGCACCCCCGATGCCGCGTCGCCTGGCCATGCTGGCCGACGGAGCACGCGCGTACATCAAGGGGCTCGACCAGGCGCGCGCGAGCGAGCACTGGTCGGGCTGGCGCCCGTGCCTGGCCGACGGCATGCCCGCGATCGGTTGGGTCCCGGGCACCGAGGGCCTGATGGTCGCCACCGGCCACGCCATGCTCGGCATGACGCTCGGACCGGTCACCGGCGAGATCGTGGCCGACCTCGTGGATGGCCGCCGACCGGGCATCGACCTGTCCATGGTCGAGCCTGCCCGCCTCGCCGCGGCCGTCGCGTGAGCAAGATCGCTACGATTCGGGGCATGCGCAGCATCTCCGCCGCCGTCGTCGTCGCCTGCCTCACCGTCCTGCCCGCCTGCACGCACGAGCTCGAGGCCCGCAACCGGGAGCTGGTCACCGAGGTCGACGCACTGCGCGGCGAGAACTCCGAATCGCGCCGCTCCATCGAGCGCATGACCCAGCAGCTCAGCGAGCGGGACAAGGCGCTGACCGATGCCAACCGCGTCGCGACCGAGGCCAAGGCGGCGGCCGAGGAATCGAAGGCGATCGCCGTGAAGGCCCAGGGTGACGCCGAGGAAGCCAAGCGTGCCGCCGCAGACGCCGACCGACGCGCCGCCACGGCCGTGGCCGATGCGAACGCCGCGAAGGACCAGCGTGACGCCGCGCTCAAGCGCGTGGACGAGGTCACGGCCGAGCTCTCGAAGTCCAAGGGTGCCGGCGATGCCGCCGTCGCCGACCGCAGCAAGCTGGAGGCCGACCTCGACCAGGCCCGCAAGGACGCCGTCGCCGCCCGAGAGCAGCGTGATCGCGCGACCTTCGAGCGCGACGAGGCGATCAAGGTCGCCGACGGCATGAAGTCGGCGGAGCAGCCGGAGACCGAAGGCGGCACGGCGGTGGTTGCGATCGTCGGTGCGGTGATCGGTGCCGTGGCCGTGCTGCTCTTCTCGTCGGCGCGCAAGGCGCTCGCGGGCGGCTGATGTCCCGCCCCACCCGCTGGATCGTCGCTGCCGCCTTCGTCCTGGCGGCGCGCGCCGCGCTCGCCCAGGATCCCC
>JBEGNG010000170.1:0-4862 GCA_041182645.1 Planctomycetota bacterium | reverse complement strand
GGCAAGACCATCGCCTTCTTCAGCGATGCCACCGGCGAGTACGAGCTCTGGACCATGCCGGCCGACGGCAAGGGCGAGGCACGCCAGGTCACGAAGGACGGCACCTGCTTCCGCACGAGCATCGCGTGGGCACCCGATTCGAAGCACGTCGTCATCACCGACAAGACCGGCGCGATCGATCTCGTGAAGCTCGAGGACGGATCCGCGCGGCGCATCGACCGCGACCCCGAGGCACGCCCCGTCGGCGTCTCGTTCAGTCATGATTCGCGGTGGATGGCCTGGTCACGCTCGAGTGACGACAGCGAGATGGAGGTGATCTTCCTCCTCGACACGACGGCCGAGGGCGCGAAGCCCGTCCAGGTCACCAGCGGCTACTTCAACGACGGTGACCCGACCTTCGACCGCAAGGGCCAGTGGTGGCTCGCGTACACCAGCCAGCGCAACTTCCAGCCGACCTACAGCGAGTTCGACACCACCTGGATCTACGGCTCGTCGCAGGTGCTGATGGCCGTGCCGCTCAAGAAGGACATGGCGCTGGCGTGGCTCCCCAAGAGCGACGAGGAAGGCCAGAAGGACGAGGCCAAGCCCGCGTCCGGGGGCGATGCTCCGGCCGCGGCACCGGGTGGCGATGGCAATCGCCCCGCAGGCGCCCCGCCGGGCGGTCGCCGTCGCCGCGGCGCCGATGCGCCCGAGGTCGGTCTGGACTCCATCATCGACGATGACGACGAGAAGAAGGACGACGACGACAAGGACGACGCGCCCCCGAAGGATGGCGAAGCCCCCAAGGACGGCGACAAGGAGAAGAAGGACGGCAAGGACGGCGACAAGGACGAAGCCAAGAAGCCCGAGCCCAAGCGCGTCGAGATCGATCTCGACGGCTTCGAAGCCCGTGCGATCGAACTCCCCGTGCCCAAGGGCTCCTTCGGCTCGCTCGGCTTCAACGACCGCAACGAACTGCTCTTCGGCCGTGACGGCTCGGTGCGCCTGCTCGACCTGAACGACGCCAAGCCCACGGAGAAGGCCGGTCCGGCCGGCATGCGCTTCGATGTCTCGGCCGACGGCAAGAAGCTCCTGATGGGTGGCCGCGGTGGAGCCTCGATCGCGCCTGCATCGGCGGGCGCCACGCCCAAGCCGATCGTCTCGAGCCCGATGCTCGTCCAGGTCGACCCGCGCGACGAGCACCGCCAGATCCTGGCGGACTGCCATCGCATCATGCGCGATTGGTTCTACGACGAAGGCATGCACGGCGTGGACTGGAAGGCGATGCACGCCCGCTACGAGGCGATGCTTCCCTCGGTCGTCACCCGCGAGGACCTGAACTACCTCATCAGCGAGATGATCAGCGAACTCAACGTGGGCCACGCCTACCTGCGCGGTCCGGGCGACGTCGAGGAGACGCCCAGCCGCTCGGTGGGCATGCTCGGCGTCGACTTCGCCGCCGCCACGCTCGAGGACGGCTCCCCCGCCAAGGCCTGGAAGCTCGCGCGCTTCCCCAGCGGCGGCCCCTTCGACAGCGAGGCCCGCAGCCCGCTCGCGATGCAGGGACTCGGCATCGGCGAGGGCGACTACCTGCTCGCCGTCAACGGCGTGCCGGTCGACACCGCGAAGGATCCGTGGGCGCCGTTCATCGGACTCGCGGGCAAGTCGACGGTGCTGACGGTCTCGAAGAAGCCGACGATGGACCAGGACGCGAAGGACGTCGTGGTCACGCCGATCGGCAGCGAGTCCGGGCTGCGCTACCGCGCCTGGGTCGAATCCAAGCGCAAGCGGGTCGAGGAACTCTCGGGTGGCCGCATCGGCTACGTGTACGTGCCCAACACCGGCGTGGATGGGCAGACCGAGCTCGTGCGCGGCTTCTACGGCCAGCGGATGAAGCCCGCGCTGCTCATCGATGAGCGGTGGAACGGCGGCGGCCAGATCCCGACGCGCTTCATCGAGCTGCTGAACCGGCCCGTGACCAACTACTGGGCGCGGCGCGACGCGCGCGACGGCGCGTGGCCGCCCGATGGCCACCGTGGGCCCAAGGCCATGCTCATCAACGGCCTCGCCGGCTCCGGCGGTGACATGTTCCCCTGGCTCTTCAAGGCCAACAAGCTCGGGCCCACGATCGGCACGCGCACCTGGGGCGGCCTCGTCGGCATCAGCGGCAACCCATCGTTCATCGATGGCGGCAGCATCAGCGCACCCACCTTCGGCTTCTACGAGATCGACGGCACCTGGGGCGTCGAGGGCCACGGCGTCGATCCCGACATCGAGGTGCTCGATGACCCGGCGCTCATGAAGGACGGCGGCGACCCTCAGCTCGAGAAAGCCGTCGAGGTCCTGCTCAAGGAACTCGAGTCGGGCGCCTGGAAGCCGGTGCCGCAGCCCAAGGGCCCGGATCGCCGCGGCATGGGACTGCCCAAGGCCGATCGCTGATCAGCGCGTCGAGACCAGCACGACCCAGTCGACCAGCTCCCTGAGGGTCGTGGGGTCGATGGTGGTCTCGATCTGCGCGTACTCGGCGACGCCGCCGGTGGTGCACGGCTGGAAGAGATGGTTCACGCCGGGCACGACCCGGACCACGGCTCGGTCACCGAGTCCGGACGCAGCCAGCGCGGCGCGGGCGAGCGGCTCGTTCGAGCCTGCCGGCACCTGCAGGTCACGCCCGCCGAAGAGCGCCAGCGTCGGGCAGCGCACCTGCTCCAGCGCGGGCGCCGGGTCATAGGCCAGGAACGCGCGCATCCAGGGCGAAGCGAGCATGACCGGGTACGGATCGAGGATCGCGTAGATGCCTTGCGGCAACTCGGAAGCCGCAGCGAGGAGCGCGCCACGCAGCGCACCCTGCAGTTCGGCCTGGGATGGCGCCGGGTCCTTCGCGCGTTCGATCAGCGATGACAGCGTGCGCCGCAAGGCATCGACCCCGGCCGCGTCCACGCCCGATGCACCTGCCAGCAGCCCGGTCTGCTCCAGCAGCAGCGCGTCGCCGCGTTGCGCCGGGCCGGCCAGCAGTGCCATGAAGGCCACGTCCTTGCGCGTGGTGGCGAGCATCGGTGCGATGAGGCCGCCCTCGCTGTGGCCGATGAGGCCGATCCGCTCGGGATCGATGCCCGCCTGGCGCGCGAGCCAGTCGATCGCCGCAGCGGTGTCTCGTGCAAGATCGACCGTCGTCGCCGTCTCCAGCGAGCCGGTGGAGCCGCCCACGCCACGGTCATCGAGGCGGAGCACGGCCACGCCCGCCCGCGTGAGCGCGTCAGCGATCACGAGGAAGGGCTTGTGGCCCAGGAGCGTCTCGTCGCGGTCCTGCGGCCCCGATCCGGTGATCAGGATCACGGCTGGCACGGGCCCCGGGTTCTTCGGCATCGTCAGCGTGCCCGCGAGGGTGATTCCATCCACGGTTTGCGGGACGCGGACCTCGGTGGAGGCGTACGGGAATGGCGGTTTGGGTTCCTGCGGGCGCTTGAGTGCAGGTGGTTCGCCACGCGTGAGCAGCAGCGGCAGCTCCTGCCCGCCCTGCCGCCAGGTGCCGTCGATCTCGGTCGCCTCGGCGTTCAGCGTGCCCTCGAACTCCCCCTGCACCGCGCGGCACCGCATGACCAGGCTGCGGTCGGCGCGCAGCACGATCGATTCGACGGGAATGCCCATCGCGCCCTGGTCGAGCGAGTCCATCGTGCCCGTGCCGCGTTCGCCACGAGCCCGCTCGATCCTGAACACGAGCCGAAGGCGCGCCGGCCCGGCCTGGAGCGTGCCCAGGTAGGTGCCGATGGCCGGCGCGATGTCGACCACGGCCGCCTTGGCCGGCGGCGGAGCATCCGGATCCTGCCATGCCACCGTGGGTTCGAGGGCGGCATGGCTCGCGAGCGCCAGGAGCGCAACGATCAAGGTCGGCATGGACATTGGACCGTCATGCTACGGCCGCGGCGTCCTGCAGCGACGGCATGCCGCCGCGACACGCCGCCCGCACTCGGGCTCACTTCGCCGAGAAGGCATGCACCATGCGGTGGTCGTAGCGTTGGCCGGGCCTGAGCACCACGACCGGCCAGCCCGGCTTGTCCTGCTTGTTGATGCTGTCCGGGTACGCCTGCGTTTCCAGGCAGAGTCCATCGTGCTTGCGGTACGTCGCGCCATCCTTGCCGGGAATGCCGTCGAGGAAGTTGCCCGAATAGAACTGGATGCCGGGCTGGTTGCTCGAGACGAGCATCGTGATGCCGGTGGCAGGGCTGTGCAGCCTGGCGGCCGGGCGCATCGTGCCCGGTGCGCCGTCGACGCACCAGTTGTGGTCGTATCCGCCCGGATCATCCTTCGTCGCCGGCAGCTGACCGATGTCGCGGCCGATGGGCTTGGCCGCACGGAAGTCCAGCGGCGTGCCGTCGACGGGCTTGATCTCGCCGGTGGTGATCAGCGCCGCATCGACCGGCGTGAAGCTGCCGGCCATGAGCTGCAGCTCGTGATCGAGGATCGGGCCCGAGCCGTGACCGGACAGGTTCCAGTAGGAGTGGTGCGCCAGGTTCACGACGGTCGGGGCATCCGTGCTCGCCGACATGTCGACCAGCAGCTGGTTCAGCGGCGTGAGCGTGTACGTCACGGTGGCCTTCACGGTGCCGGGGAAGCCCTCCTCACCGTCCTTGCTCGTGTAGGTGAAGACGACCTTCGGCATGCCCTGGTCGAGGCTCGCCTTGCCTTCCCACATCACCTTGTCGAACCCCTTCGCGCCGCCGTGCAGGCAGTTGGGGCCGTTGTTGCAGGTCACCTGGAACGCCTTGCCGTCGATCGTGAACCGCCCATTGCCGATGCGGTTCGCGCAACGACCCGCCGTGCACCCGAAGTACTGCGTGCGCTCGACGTAGTCCTGCACGGTCGGGCGACCGAGGACGACGTCGACC
>JBEGNG010000169.1:0-4981 GCA_041182645.1 Planctomycetota bacterium | reverse complement strand
TCTTCCAGCCCGCGGCCGATGGCGAGGCAGGTGCGGCGATGACGATCGATGCCGAGGCGAGCCAGCGCATGCAGCAGGCGGGCGAGGCCATGTCCACCGCACGCAGCGAGGCGTCCGCGCGCGCCCGCCAAGTGCTCGATGCATTGCCTGCGCTCCTGAAGGAATCCCAGCGTCCGGGGTTCCTGCGGGCCGCCGACGTGGTGCGCTACCCCGAGACGTTCAAGGACCCCACGGACATGGAGCCCATGTTCACGAAGGCCCTGGCCCTCGATGGGCTCGACACGGCGACCTCCAGCGCCATCACCACCCAACGCACCGACTACCGCGCGGCCTATGCCGCGCTGCGTGACCAGTTGACCGAGGTGCGTCCCAAGACGGCCATGCCCGAGTTCAACGGCGGCGAAGCCGGCGGCTTGGAGGACTTCCAGGCCCGCATGAACGCCTCGCAGGCCGCACAGCGCCAGCTCAGGCAGCTCAAGACCGATCGCGACGAACTGAATCGCCGCACGATGCGGCAGTTGCAGGCCACGCCGCTCGGCGAGGAGCGGGCCAAGGCGATCGGTGAACTGCCGGCGCAGCGCAAGGGGCGTGGACTCTCCATCCCGGGCCTCGGCGGCGTGCAGTTCACGGTGCCGTGAACCGTCCGCGCGCAGCCTGCATCACTCGGTGGGTTCGCCCCAGCCGCGCGGCCGGGCCTTCGGCGCGGCATCGCCCGAGCCTGCAGGCGGTCCCTTGTATCCCTTGCAGGTTACGAACATCTCCACGCTCTCGGCGCGGCTCGACTTGGGCTTGAAGCCCTTGCTCTCGACGAACAGCGCGGCACAGCGCTTCAGCAGCGCGGGATACTCGCCGCCTTCATAGACCTTCATCGTGGCGTGGCCGCCCTTGCGCAGCCAGAGCGGGAACCGGTCGAGCAGTGCGTTGCACAGATTCACGCTGCGGATCGAGTCACCGAACGGATCGCCGCTCGTGTCGGGCCCCATGTCGCTGATGACGACGTCGAACGGCTTGCCCCCGAAGTGCTCGGGCGCGAGCTCCATCAGGTCCGCCTGCAGCAGCGAGACGTTGGCCGGCATGCCGCGCGGGTCGATCGCCTTCAGGTCGACGGCGACCACCGAGCCCGTGGGGCCGACCCGCTGGGCGGCGACCTGGGTCCAGGAGCCGGGCGCCGCGCCCATGTCGAGGACGCGATCGCCCTTGCGGATGAGCTTCTTGCGGTCATCGATCTCGATGAGCTTGAAGGCGCTCCGCGCGCGATAGCCCTGTTCCTTGGCCAGGCGGAAGAAGTGGTCCTGGACTTCCTTCATGGCTTCTCCGGTTCGGCAGCCGGTTCGGCCGCCGATCCGTCGGCAGGCTGGGCCTTCGGCTGCGCGGCGGGGGCTTCGTGCGAGAGGATCCAGCGGCGCATCTCGGGATAGAAGCGCAGGCTGGACAGCGCACTCGCGGTGCCGTGGTCGGCCTGCTGCAGCAGATCGACGTAGCCCGGCATGGTCGCGGCATCGGCCGGGGCTCCGGCTCCGGGGAGCTCGGCCAGCGTCACCCGCACGCGTTCGACCGCGCGCTCGAGGAAGAAGTTGTCGCGGTCGCCGCAGACCAGGTGGACGCGGTCGCGCCAGAGCGGCAGGTAGCGAGCCGGATCCTCGCGCAGGCGCCTCGCGATGTCGAAGGTGCTCCACGCCTCGACGACGACGGGATCGATCGCGCCCGTCGCCGCGTCGACGAGCCGACGCGGATCGCCGGTCAAGGAGTCGACCGGGCTCCACATCGCGCTCCAGGCATCCCACTGTTCGCCGCTGCGGCCCTCGGGCGAGAGCACCCACTCCATCATGATCTCGTCGCGGTTGTTCATGCAGACGCGGTCGAAGGCATCGCGCATCGGCTCGCGGAAGCTCGGGAACTCCGCGCCCTGCGCATCGACGTAGGCGTTGGCGTCGCGGTACAGGTCGACGGTCTGGAACGCCGAGAAGTCGATCGGGTCGGGCGCGCTCGAGAAGCAGGTGCCGAAGGTCTCGGGGTAGGTGAGCGCGAGCCAGAGGCTGCTCCATCCACCGCTCGAGTGGCCGGTCACGATGCGTGCGTCGGGGCGGGCGTCGAGCCGGAAGCGCTCCTCGAGCCAGGGCACGAGTTCCGTCGCCAGCGCCGTGCCGCGCGGGCCGTTGGCGACGGAGTCCACGAAGCCGTGGTGCCCAAGCGGTCCATCGGGATCGAGCACCACCCACACGGCCGGCGGCAACGCCGTCATGCCGATCTCGCTGTGCACGACCTTCATGAGCGAGGCCGCGCCGAGGTGCCGTCCGCCGAAGCCGGGAATCACGTAGATCGTCGGCCAGATCCGTCGGGCATGGGTCGTGTCGTGGTAGCCCGGCGGCAGGATCACGCCGGCTCGGTGCACCGCAGGCACGCCGCGTTCCTTCACGAGGGCGCTCGGCAGGTTGACCCACACCAGCTGCGGCTGCTCGGGATCGTCGCCGATCTGGCCCTCGGGCATGGGCTGCTGCGGCACCGCCGCATCGAGCTCGAGCATGAGGTCATCCTCGGTGTCGCGCGACAGCGTGACCGTGGTGGGTTTGCCCATCAGGTTGCCGGGCCCCATGTGTCCGCGCACGGTCGCATCGCGGTCCAGCACGGCCTGCACGCGGAAGGTGCCCTCGAACTGGTCCATCGCGTACGGGTACCAGGCCGTGCCTTCGCCCAGTTCGACCGGCACGCCTGCGACCAGGTCCTTCACGTCGATCCCTGCGATCGGTTGCGGATCCTCGAAGAAGGGCGCCTCGCAGGGATCGCCGTCGATCCGCGAGCCCTCGACGACGAAGAACACGAGCACGCGCCCGGCGGGCGCACCCGCCGCAAGCAGGTCGACCTGTTCCGCCGGGATCCGCACGCGCAGCCGGTCGGGCTTCGCCGCCGGCTCGGTCGGGGCTTCCGGCCGCGCCCGTCCGATCCGCTTCGCCCCGTCGATCGTGTAGGTGCGGGCATCGGCAGGTGCGGGGGCCGGGCTGCCGGAGTCCTCCGGCGCGGGGACCGCGGTGGGTTGCGTCGAGGTGCCCGTGGGCTCCGCGGCGGGGGCAGGCGTCGCCTGCGGCAAGCCCATCGGCACGTCGCTCGGTGCCGGCTGCGGCATCGGTGGATCGATGCGGCGAGGCGGAACCTGCATCGAACACGCGCTGGCCAGGACGAGGTGGAGCATGCTTGCCATGCTACGCGCGTGCCTCGCCGTGACCGTTACACTCGACCCATGCGATCGCTCGCCTTCCTGTCGCTGGCCGTGGCCCTGCTCGCCGCATGCGAGACGGCGCATCCGCCCCCGGGGATCCAGCGTGACGTGGTCGACGTCTGGCGCGCCGGTTTCGCCGGCGGTGCATCCGCGCGCGAGACGACCGAGGTCAAGGTCGGCCCCGTGGTCGACGTCGAGATCGATCTCTTCGCCGGCGACATCACGATCGAGGCAACCGAGGACGACGCCGAGTACGCCGAGCTCACCGTCACGCGCAAGGCGGTCCACGGCATCGGCCGCAACGACGAGGCCGAGGCGTCGATCGGGCAGATCCGCCAGGATCTCTCGGTGACGCAGCCCTCCGCCGAGCGCACCCTCATGCGGATCACGGGCATCACGGGCCACGCCGAGCCCTGGTACCAGCGCGTCGACGTCGACCTGAAGGTGCCGCGCCTGGGAGCCGTGCGCGTCAAGACGACGCGGGGCCATGTCTGGGTCTACGGCAGCCGTGACCGGATCGAGATCGATGCAGGCGGCGGCGATGTCCGGATCCTCACGGATTTCCCGTTCTCCTCGGATTGCAGGGTGATCAGCGAGGACGGCGACATCGACCTGCGGCTCCCCGAGCGGTCGGCCGGCACCTTCGACCTGGCCACCGTCCGCGGCACCGTGAAGACGAGCATCGCCAAGGGCGAGTGGAAGGACCTGCCCGGCAAGGTGAGCGACCACGACACGGTGGTGTCGGTCCTCAACGGCGGCCGCAACCGGATCCTCCTGCGGACCGTCGACGGGAACATCCGCGTGAGCGTGGACGACCACCCGTACGAGGTCGGTCCCTACATCATCGATCCCTGATCGCGGGTTCCCCGCGCGGCGTCATCCGGCCAGCACGGCCAGGCGCTCGCACGTCTCGCGGATGTTCGCGCGGCTGTTGAACGCGCTGATCCGGAAGAACCCCTCGCCGCAGGAGCCGAAGCCCGCGCCGGGCGTGATCACGACCTGTGCCTTCTCCAGCAGCAGGTCGAAGGCCTGCCACGAGGCGAGCCCCTCGGGGCACTCGACCCAGACGTACGGCGCATTGGTGCCGCCCCAGCAGCGCAGCCCGAGGCCCTGCACCGCCTCGCGCAGCAGGGCCGCGTTGGCCAGGTAGAAGTCGGTCAGCGCCTTGACCTCGCGCTGGCCATCGTCGGTGTAGAGCGAGGCCGCCGCGCACTGCACGGGCCACGACACGCCGTTGCTGCAGGTCGCCCATCGGCGCGACCAGAGCCGGTGGAGCGGGATGCGCTCGCCCGAGGGCGTCGTGCCCATCAGCGACTTGGGGCAGACCGTGTAGCCGCACCGAAGGCCCGTGAACCCGCCGTTCTTCGAGAAGCTCCGGAACTCCATCGCCACGTCGCGCGCGCCCGGGATCTCGTAGATCGAGCGCGGCACGGCCGGGTCGCGCACGTAGGCCTCGTAGGCGGCATCGAAGAGCAGGAGCGTGCCGTGCCGGTGCGCGTAGTCCACCCAGGCCGTGAGCTGCGCACGCGAGGCGACGGCACCGGTGGGGTTGTTCGGGAAGCACAGGTAGGCCACGTCGACGGCCTCGGCGGGTGGCTCGGCGACGAAGCCGTTGGCGGGCGTGCCGGCAAGGTAGGCAAGGCCCTGGTAGCGCCCGCCGTCGAGGGCCGGTCCTGTGTTGCCGGCCATCACGTTGGTGTCGACGTACACGGGGTAGACCGGATCCGGCACGGCGATGCGGTTGCCGCTGCCGAGGATCTCCAGCAC
>JBEGNG010000168.1:0-4487 GCA_041182645.1 Planctomycetota bacterium | reverse complement strand
CGGCGTCTCGCGCGTCACGCTCGGTGGCGACGGTGGCGTGGCGGTCACCGACCTGCGCAACGAACCACGCTGCGAGCGCTCATGGCGCCGCGACGGCACCGTGCGCCAGCGATCCGATGGCGGCATGCTCAGCGACCGCGATGCGGCCGCCGTGGGCGTGGCGTGATGGGTTGACGGAAAAGGTGGGCGACCAGATCAGCTGACCCGGCTGCCGGGCTTCACCGACTTGCCCACAGACAGCACGACGACGTCGCGCTCCTCGGGGCCGGGCTTCGCGCCGTCGGCGGCGGGGGCCGCCTCGGCCTTCAGATCGCTCGCGGCCAGGATCATGCCGTGGCTGACCTCGCCGCGCAGCATGCGGGGCTCGAGGTTGGCCACGATCACGACCTGCTTGCCGACGAGGCTCGCCGGGTCGTACCAGGCCTTGATGCCCGCGCAGACCTGACGGCCTTCGGGCGTGCCGTCGTCGAGCTTGAGCTTGAGCAGCTTGTCGGCGTTGGGGTGAGGCTCGGCGCTGAGCACCGTGGCCACGCGCAGGTCGATCTTCGCGAAGTGGTCGAAGGCGATCTGGGGCAGGGGCTCGCTCACTTCGAGCCCTCCTGGCCGAGGCCCTCGGTCGTACCGAGCGTGCCGGGGTCGGCGACCGCCGGCTCCGCCACGACTTCGGCCATGGTGGTGAAGTTGTGCCGGCGCTTCAGGGCTGCGTAGGAGAAGAGCTCCTGCATGTCCTTGACCTCGTCCTGCATGGCGATGCCGCGCAGGCGGCCACCGGCGGCCAGGCGCTCGTACTCAGCCCGGTCCATGCGATCGACGCCGCGCAGCTGCGCGACCATCACGGAGAGCCGGTCGGGCAGCGCCACCACCACCGTGCGGTCGGCGGCGGGAACGTCGGCGACCGGCGTCGTGGTCGGCAGCGCCATCGCGGCCTTGACGAGCGCGCTCATCGCGGTCTCGTCGTTGCCCAGGCCCGGGATGGGCATGCCCATGCGCATGCCGAACTGCAGGAACTGCGTGTTCACCTCGCTCAGGCCCTGGAACGGCGTGGGCACGGCACCGTAGGCGACGCCCACGGCACCCAGGCCCTCGGTGGCGGCGAGCTGCTTCAGGGCATCCACGCGCGTGGCGAGGATGTCGTACACGGCCACGCGCTTCAGGTCGGCCTCGAGGTCGGCGCGCACCTCATCCACGGCGGTCGCCGCGCGCGCAGGCTGGGCGTCGGTCACGCGGACGACGAACAGGTCGCGCGACGCGGGATCGGAGAGCGTCGGGAACGCCACGCCGCGCTGCGTCGGCAGGGTGGGCGAGCCGCCGAACTCCTTGAGCGCCGAGGCGAGCTGCTGCACCCGCACGTCGCTGGCGCCCACGCGCTTGCTCGTCGCGGTGCCGATGCCGGGAATCGCGGCGATGTCCTCGACCTGGATCCAGCCGGCACCCGAGGTCTGCACCGCGGGCGCCTCGACGCCGAAGCGCTGGGCGAGTTCCTGGCCGAGGGTCTGCAGCGACACGGCCTTCGTGGACCAGTCCGCGGGCAGGGTCCAGTAGCCGCCGGCGCTGGGCACGCTGCGCAGGTCCATCTGCATGCGGTCGGTGGCGAACTTGGCGATCGCGGCGAGTTCGGCATCGAGCAGCTGGCCGAGCACCTTCTCGCGCACGGCATCGCGCTGGCCCTCGAAGGTCATCGGGGTCGCCGAGACGGCTTCCTTGGCCTTGAATTCGGCTTCGTGCTCGAGCCAGTACTTGCGGAGCTCGACGTTGGAGAGCGCGGGGCTCTGTTCGAGCTTGGCCTTGATGATGGCCGAGGGGACGACGATCCACTCGAGCTTGAGCTGGTTGGGCAGGCGGTAGCCGAAGCCCTTCTCGCCCTTGCCCTTCTCGGTGTCGCCGTGGGCCTTGAGCTGGGCCTCGAGTGCGGCTGCATCCGGTGCCGCCACGTCGATGCCGGCGATCTTGCCGGCATCGAGCACGAGCACGTCGCCGTCCATCGTCATCGTCATCTCGGCGGCGGCGCGGCGGAGGCGCTCATCGCTGATGCGGCCCGAGCTCGCCACGAGGGCGATCAGGCGCTGGACGCCCGTCTGCCTCGACAGGGTCTGCAGGACGGTCTCCTGGCTGGTCTGCGCGCGCGAGGCGAGCGTCGCGACGAAGCCTTCGGGGGTCATCCCGTCGGGCATCTGCATGAGGGCGATCTGCCGCATGGTCTCCTGCTGCGGGGGCACGAGGTCGGCAGCCGTGGCTTCCTTCACCAGCAGGTACCAGTAGCCCGGCTCCTTGAGCACACCCATGCCCACGATGGTGCGGTCGCCCAGGGCCTCGAGGACCCGCATCTCGGCGATGGTGTCGTTGAGCTCGCTGGCCGAGATCGATTCCCCGTCGGACACGGCCCAGGTGGTCGTGTTCATGCGCAGGTTGTCGACGATGTTCGTGCTGCTGTCGGTCAGGAGCCACGAGACCAGGAGCAGGATCATGAACCCTGCCATGGCGATGCTGACGAAGCGCTGGTTCTTGCGGAAGAGCTTCAACATGGTTCTGGGCCTCGGAGGGCAGGCGGCGTGGCCTGCCGGGGCATGGAATCTATCGCGGAAACGAACGAGGGCGCGGACGGAACTCGTCCACGCCCTCGGGGCTTGCGGCTGTCGCCGGGTTCAGCGGTAGAACTCGACGATGAAGTTGGTGTTGACGTCGAAGGGGACCTGCTCCGAGGAGGGGAGCACGAGCACCTTGATCGTCAGCTCGGCGGGGTTGACCTCGATCCAGCCCGGCGTGACGTGGCCGGCGAGCGATTCCATGGTCTCGCGCACGAGCTTCTGGACGTTCTCCTTCTTGATCGAGATGACGTCGTTGGGGCTGACCGGGAACGACGGGCGGTCGACCTTCTTGCCGTTGACGAGCACGTGGCCGTGGGCCACGATCTGCCGGGCGGCCCAGATGGTGCGGCCGAAGCCGGCGCGGCGCACGACGTTGTCCAGACGGCGCTCGAGCATCTGCAGCAGCACCTCGCCGGTGTTGCCCTTGCTCGCGCCCGCTTCCGCCAGCATGCGGCGGAACTGACGTTCCATCACGCAGTAGTGGAACTTGAGCTTCTGCTTCTCATCCAGGCGGATGCCGTAGGGCTTCGGGCGCTTGCCGCGGAAGCCGTGCGGGCCGGGAGGCGTCAGCTGCCGCTTGGCGGTGTGCTTCGGGGTATCCGCGATGGGGACACCGACGCGGCGGGAGAGACGGACCTTTGGACCTGTGTATCGTGCCATGTGTTCTCGATTGGGGAATCGGCGATTGCACCGCAAAGTGCGCCGGATGTCAAGCGGTGCGGCGAGTTGTCCTCAGTAGGCGCGGCCGTCGATGCCCGCGCGCCAGTTCAGATAAGCGCGGTTGAGGACCCGGTAACCACCCGGCGTGGGGTAGTTGCCGGTGAAGTACCAGTCGCCGGTGTGCCGGGGCATGGCCTCGCGAAGGCCTTCCACGGTCTGGTAGACGACTTCGACCGTGCCTGACCAGGCCACGCCGCGCGGGGTGATGAGCCGCGCGACCTCGGCGCAGAGTTCCTGGTGGGTGACCAGGTCGTACAGCCGCTTCACGTGGTTGCGCATGCGAGGCGCGGGCAGGTCGGCCTGCGCCCGGCACGCCGACTCGATCTCGTCGAGCACCCCGGCCTGGCCGCGCGCCGTGACGATGTTGACCGCGGCCTCGAAGGCGATGAAGCGGCCGAGGTGGCTCATGTCGATCCCGTAGCAGTCGGGATACATGATCGGCGGCGCGCTGCTGGCGACGATGATCCGCGCGGGACCCAGGCGCGAGAGCATCGTGATCACCGAGTCGCGCAGCGTGGTGCCGCGGACGATGCTGTCGTCGACGACGACCAGCGTGTCGTTGGGGTTCACCGTGCCGCGCGTGATGTCGTAGACGTGGCTGACCAGGTCCTTGCGGGCGGCATCGTGCGTGATGAACGTGCGCAGCTTCTGGTCCTTGTGCGCGACCTTGTCGGCGCGCGGATGCACGTCCATCAGGAACTCCAGCCGGTCGCGCGTGAGTTCGCCGCACTGCAGCAGGCTCCAGGCCAGGTCGGCGTGGTGCGAGCGCTGGATGGCCTCGATTCCCTCGACGAGCCCGATGTAGGCGCTCTCGCTCGTGTTGGGGATGAAGCTGAAGACGGCCTGTTCGAGCCGACGGTTGAGCGCTTGGTGCACGATCGGCGCCAGGTTGCGGCCCAGCGCCTTGCGCTCCCGGTAGATGTCGCGGTCGTTGCCGCGGCTGAAGTAGATGCGCTCGAAGGAGCACTGCCGCAGCGGGCGCTCGGCGGCGAACCGCTCGCAGCGGACCGAACCGTCGCGGCGCACCGTCAGCGCGTGGCCCGGGGGAAGGGGGCGCACGAGCGAGTCGTCGACGCCGAAGACGCCGGCCAGCGCGGGTCGCTCGCTGGCGACCGCGACCACCTCGTCGGTCTCGAGGATGAACGCGGGCCGGATCCCGTTGGGATCCCTGCAGACGAAGAG
>JBEGNG010000167.1:0-4492 GCA_041182645.1 Planctomycetota bacterium | reverse complement strand
CGCGCCAGCGGCACCGTGCTGATCCCCATGCACGGGCTCCAGGCATCCTGCAGGAAGCCATCCTGGAAGACCTTCATGGCGTAGGCCGCATCGCACGACGCACTCGGCACGTTGCAGGCACTCACGACGACCGGCTCCCAGAACCGCTCGATGGCCGCCGGCGTCTGCCCGGTCTGTGCGAGGAACGCGGCGAAATCGCGGCCGGCCCACGCTGCTCGGCCGTTTCGGCCAAGCCGGATCAGCGCCCACATCGCGCGCGCCACGGCGATCTTGTCGCGCAGCGAGAGCATGCGCATGGCGAGGAACGAACCCGTGAAGTGCCCGGGCGCCGGCCACCACGAGGGGCTCATCCGATCTGGGTCCATGGGCGGATTCGCCCAGAAGGTCGTGTCGTGCCACTCGATCGCCTCGCCCACACCGAGCCGGGCATAGAAGTCGATCAGGTTCGTGCAGCACCCCATGAGCACGTGCTGGCAGTTGTCGAGCGTGAGGCCCGTGCGCGCATCCTCGAAACTCGTGGCGCGGCCGCCGAGCTTGCCGCGCGTCTCGATGACGATCGGCCGGTCACCGGCCTCGGCGACCCTGAGCGCCGCCGCGAGTCCCGCGATCCCGCCACCGACGATCGCCACGGGCCGGCTCATGACGCGCATGCATCCCCGTACCAGCCCAGGCGCGCACGCATCGCCACCAGCAGCTTGCCGGCGGCTGGCATCGAGACGCGACCCTCGGTGACCGCCCGCGGGCGCGCCGCAATCCGCCTGGCCAGGCCACCATAGATCGCCGTCATGGCCCACAGCGTAGGCCGGCAGGACGCATCGATCATGCCGTCGAGTGGGGCGCTCGAGCGGTAGTGCGCCATGCAGCGATCAAGCTGTGCGTGCATGAACGACGCACACCGCGCTCCATCGGTCCACGCCAGCAGGCTCGCCGCGTCCAGGCCTGCCTGCCCGAGTTCATCGGCCGGCAGGTAGCAGCGACCCATGCGATGGTCCTCGCGCAGGTCCCTCAGGATGTTGGTGAGCTGGAAGGCGATCCCGCGATCCGTGGACAGGCGCATCGCGTCGGGGTGGCTCGCCCCGAAGATCCGCGTGCAGGTCCGACCGACCGTACCGGCGACGAGGTCGCAGAACCTCCGCAGCTCGGGCCAGTCCGCGCAGGGACGGTGCTCCGCATCCAGCAGCTGGCCGTCGAGCATCCCGTCGAAGTCCGCCCGCGCGAGGCCGTGATCGTGGATCGAGCGCACGAGCGCGGGCCACATCGGATCGGCATCGGGCACCTGCCCCGCGAAGGCCGCCGCGGTGGCCGTCCGGAACGCCGCCACCTGCTCGATGCGGTCGGACCCACCATCATCGACGAGGTCATCGGCGCGGCGCATCCATGCGTAGACCGCGTAGAGCGCCGAGCGACGCGGCTCGGGCGCGAGCCTGAGCCCGTGGTAGAAGTTGCGCGCCTCGCGCCGGACGATCGTCGCGCAGTGCGCGGCGCTCGCGGCCAGTGCCGGCTCGCTCCAGGCAGCCCCACCGCTCACGGCGCGTTCCTCCGCGCGCGGAGCACCGCCTGCAGCACGATCCAGGCCTTCTCGGGGCCCCACAACCGAGGACGGTCCAGGCACGTCTCGAAGTTCCACTGCTCGATCCGCGCCAGCGTGCGGCGTCCGCCCTCCGCAAAGAGCCACAGCAGCGCGCGGTGACGCGGCGCGACGGCGTGCTCGAGCGCAGCGATCGAGTCGTACATCGGTGCGGTCCGGGCCACGCACTCGGCCAGGCACGCCCGCCACTGTGCGAGGAACTCCCGATCCGGCGCGTGGCCGACCTCGATGGTCGACCGCAGGCGCTCGTCCAGGCGCTCACCCCGGAAGAGTTCGCTCGGCACGTAGATCCGGTTGCGCTCGACGAGGTCCCGCCGGGCATCCTGCCAGTGGTTGGTCAGCTGCAAGGCCGTGCAGATGGCATCGCTCGCCGCAAGCGCCCCGGGGTCGTGCTCGTCGAGCACGCCGAGCACCAGCCGACCCACCGGATCCGCGCTCTCGCGGCAGTACGAGAGCAGGTCCTCCCATGTCTCGTAGCGATCCTGCACCTGGTCGCGCAGGAAGGCCCGCAGCAGGGCATCGAAGGGCTCCATCGCCAGACCGTGCCTCGCGACGACCGGCTCGAGCGCGACGAAGACCGGGTGGATGGCTCGCCCCGCAAAGGCCGCGTGCAGCGACGAGCGCCACCACTGCAGCCATGCCGAGGCCGCCTCGCGCGAACCGGCCTCGTCGCCGAGGTCGTCACTGATCCGGCAGAAGGCATAGATCGCCTGGAACGACTGGCGCGCGGCGGCAGGCACCAAGCCGCTCATCACGCTGAAGTTCTCGGCGGCGCCGCCGGCGATCGCGGCGCAGAAGTGCTGTGCCTCGGGAAGCCCGCACGGTTCCAGCGCCCCCGGTCCCCAGCGGTCCAGACCGGCCCGCGAACGCAACGCCGCAGGCAGGCCAGGCATCGCCGCGGCGATGGCCGTCGAGTCGTGGCCGGTGGCGTCGTCCATGGGGCCCGGCACGATACTGCCCCCCGCACGCGCAGGGCTATGATCCCCGGGCTCATGAAGTTGATCCTCGCCAACCCCCGTGGCTTCTGCGCCGGCGTCTACATGGCCATCGATGTCGTCGACCAGTTGCTCGACATCTGCCCGGGCGAGGCGATCTACGTCTATCACGAGATCGTGCACAACACGCACGTGGTCGGCCGGTTCCGGGACCGCGGCGTGCAGTTCGTCGAGTCGATCGACGAGGTACCCGAGGGTGCGATCGTGGTCTTCAGCGCGCATGGCGTCAGCCCGGCGGTCCGGCAGCAGGCCCGAGATCGCCGCCTGACCGCGATCGATGCCACCTGCCCCCTCGTGACCAAGGTGCACGCCGAGGCGATCCGCTACTCGCGCAAGGGCTTCCAGATCCTGCTCGTCGGCCACCGCAACCACCAGGAGGTCGTGGGCACCCGCGGCGAGGCGCCCGATTCGATCCAGGTCGTCGAGAGCCCCGCCGACATCCCGGGACTTCGCATCGATGATCCCGAGAAGCTCATCTACCTGACGCAGACCACGCTCTCGACCGACGATGCCGGTGTGATCATCCGCGCCCTCAAGCAGGCGTTTCCCGCGATCAAGGAACCCCCCGCGAGCGACATCTGCTACGCGACCACGAACCGGCAGGAGGCGGTGCGCGCGCTCGGCCCCAAGTCGGACCTCGTCATCGTCGTGGGCAGCCGCAACAGTTCGAACTCGGTGCGGCTGACCGAGATCTCCGAGAACGTCGGCACCCGCGCCGTGCTGGTCGACGATGCCAGCGAGATGCAGGAGGCATGGCTCGACGGCGTGGAGACCGTCCTGCTGACTGCGGGCGCGAGCGCCCCGGACGACCTGATCCGCGGCGTCATCGAGTGGATCGCAGCGCGCCACCAGCTCACGGTCGAGCAGCACGACGTGCGGCACGAGGACGTCGAGTTCGGCCTGCCGGGCACGCTCAAGGAAGTCATGCGCGCGCGCGGCATCGATCCGACCGGGCGCCGCGTCGTGCGCGAGGACTGCGGCGTACGCAACGCCAGCTGGTTCAGCGACCACTCGATCCCCTTCTCGACCGTCGACCTGACCATCGGTGCCAGCAGTGGCCGCTGAGCGACCGCACGTCTTCGACCTCGACCCGGCCGCGCTGCAGGCCTGGTGCGCGGAGCGCGGGCTGCCGAAGTTCGCCGCCGCGCAGGTGCTCGACTGGGTCTACGCCAAGGGCGTCGGCGACCCCACGGCCATGTCCAACCTGTCCAAGGTCGCGCGCACCGCCCTGGCCGAGGGCATGACCTTCGTGCGCGGCCGGCCGATGCGCCACCAGGTCGCGACCGACGGCACGCAGAAGATCCTCATGGGCTGGCCCGAGTCGCACGAGCTGCTGCCGATGGCCGAGCCCTCGCGCCAGACCGAGTGCGTGATGATCCCCAGCGAGGACCGCCGGACCGCGTGCATCAGTTCGCAGGTCGGCTGCCCCGTCGGATGCCGCTTCTGCGCCAGCGGGATCGGCGGGCTCGACGGCAACCTCACGGCGGGCCAGATCATCGAGCAGGTCTGGCACCTCTCGAGGCTCGAGGGCGTGGGCCGCATCAGCAACATCGTGTTCATGGGGATGGGCGAACCGCTCGCCAACTACAACGCCGTCACGGCGGCCATCCGCACGCTCCACGCCGAGTGGGGCTTCGGGATCAGCGCCCGCAAGATCACCGTGAGCACCGTGGGGCTTCCCGCGGCGATCCGGAAGTTCTGCTCGTTCGAACTGCCCGTCACGCTTGCCCTCAGCCTGCACGCGCCGTTCGACGACCTGCGTCGCGAGATCATCCCCTGGGCCGAGTACAGCACGATCGCCGAGCTGCTCGAGGCCTGCCAGGAGTGGTTCGACCGCACCGGCCGCGAGATCACGCTGGAGTACATCCTGCTCGGGCGCGTGAACGACCGACCCGAGCATGCGCACGAA
>JBEGNG010000166.1:0-4496 GCA_041182645.1 Planctomycetota bacterium | reverse complement strand
AGCCAGGCCTGCCAAGGACAGCACGAGCAGGACTCCCGCGGTGGCCTCGGGTGCGCTGGAGGTCTGCGCGGCGCCTGCGCCGTCACGACCGGTGGACTGACGTGAAAAACGTGAATCCAAACACGCGAATATCATGTCGCGTATACTAGAGCGTAAGAATGGGGGTCGTCAAGTCGACCGCCGGCCTCATCCGTCGCAGGATCGGTGCATCGTGGAAGCCGCTTGTTCTTGACGCAGCCCCCAGCAGCAGTTAGCGTTTCCCTGAGATCCCCATCGTGTCTCAGATCCTCCGCACAATCTCTCTGGTCGTCCTGGCCGCTGTGTCATGGGCGATCGAGCCGGCGGCCGGTGCGCGTGAGCGGCTCTTTCCAGCGTCGGATCGCGTCGTCGCCACGGCCGGAAGCAATCAGGTTGGTTCCGCGCGACACGGCTCCGGTGTGGTCACGCCGTCCTGCAGCCTTCCAGCCGACGAGCCTCTTGAACCCACCGACCAGGACGAGACAGATGGGATCCGGACGGCCCAACTGGTTCCGCCCGCCATCACGGGAATCGTCGAGCACGCCGGAGCCGCTTCGGCTCCGCGCGGATGGCGGCCTCACGCACCGTTCGGCCGCGCTCCGCCGGCCTGAGCACACAGCACGCCCCACCCTTCGCGGTGGTGCTGCCCTGCAGCGTCCGCTCGCCCAGTTCCATCGTGCCTTGAACCCCGACTGACGTCGGACGGCCCGCTGCCGTCCGTCATCGCACATGTTCCGCGCTTCGCCGCGGTCGTCATCACGCCTTGCCTCCGAGCGCCGGCCCTCGCCGCGCCCGGTTCGAACCGGATCCACCATGAACCCCAACGTCCATCGTTCGTGCATCGTGTCCCTCGCTGTCCTCGTTCTGTCCGGATGCGGACCCGGCACGCACGGCGGTGGCGAGGCGCCCGGGCATGGAGCCGAGCAAGGCGAAACCACCACCCACGCCGGCCATGGCGGACACGACATCTGGCTGACGAGCCCGCGCCGTCAGGACACCACGATCACGCAGGAGTACGTCTGCCGGATCATGTCGTGCCGGCACATCACCATCCGGCCGCTCGCCAGCGGCTTCCTGCAACCCATCACCGTGAAGGAGGGCCAGCGGGTCAAGGCCGGCGACGAACTGTTCCAGATCGTGCCCGCGGTGTACCAGGCCCGCCTGGAGGCTGACCGCTCGGAGGCCGAGGCAGCGAGGATCGAGTGCGCCAACACGCGAAAGCTCGTCGAGGACAACGTGATCTCGGCCCAGGAACTCGCGATCGCGGAGGCCAAGCTCGGGCAGGCGGAGGCGAAGGTCCGGCTGGCCGAGGTCGAACTGGCCTTCACGACCATCCGTGCCCCGTTCGACGGCATCATCGATCGAATCGAGGAGCAGCACGGCAGCCTGGTCGACGAGGGCGATGCGCTGACCACGCTCTCCGACAACAGCGTGATGTGGGTGTACTTCAACGTTCCCGAGGCCCGCTACCTCGAGTTCATGGCCACGGAGGGCGAGTCCGGTGCGAGCCGGGACATCGAACTCCTGCTCGCGAACGGGCAGGTCTTCCCGCAGCGGGGCTCGATCGGTGCCATCGAGGCGGACTTCAACAACGAGACCGGCAACATCGCCTTCCGGGCGGACTTCCCGAACCCCGACCATCTCCTGCGCCATGGCCAGACCGGCAAGGTCATGATCCGGCGTGCGCTCCCGGGTGCGCTCGTCATCCCGCAGCGCGCAACCTTCTCCATCCTCGCCAAGCGATACGTCTTCGTCGTCGGGGAGGACGGCATCGCCCACCAGCGCGAGATCGGGATCGCGCACGAGCTCGAGGACATCTTCGTGGTGGCCAAGGGACTCGACGAGGGCGACCGCATCGTCCTGGACGGCATCGGCGAGGTCCGTGACGGCCAGCACCTCGAGCACGTGGAGTTCCGGCCCGCCGACCAGGTGCTCCCCAACCAGAAGTTCTACGCAGAGTGACCCGCGACGGCGCCACACCAGCACCCGGAGCAACCCATGTTCACGAAGATCCTCCACCGTCCCGCCCTGGCGATCGTGATCTCGATCATCCTCCTCTTCCTCGGGGGGCTGGGGATCCGCACGTTGCCGATCTCACAGTACCCGTCGATCGCACCGCCGACCGTCGAGGTCGCGATCGCCTACCCGGGTGCGAGCGCCGACGTGCTCGTCGACGCCGTGCTGATCCCGCTCGAGCAGTCGATCAACGGCGTGCAGAACATGCGGTACATCGCCTCCGACGCCACGAGCGCGGGCGAGGCCACGATCCGCATCTACTTCGAGCCGGGCACGGACCCCGACATCAACGTCGTCAACGTCCAGAACCGCGTGAACATCGTGATGAGCCGGCTGCCGCCCCTGGTGCAGCGCGAGGGCATCCTCGTCAGCCAGGTGGTGCCGAGCCTCCTGATGTACGTGAACGTCTTCAGCACCGACCCCGGGGCCGACCAGGCGTTCCTCTTCAACTTCGCCAACGCGAACGTGATGCCGGTGCTCAAGCGCATCCAGGGGATGGGCCTGCCCAGGAACCTCGGCAACCGCGCCTATGCGATGCGCGTGTGGCTGAATCCCGAGCGCATGCGGGCCTACGGGATCTCGTCGCAGCATGTGATGGAAGCGCTCGCCGAGCAGAGCGTGATCGGTTCGCCCGGACGGCTCGGCCAGGCCACGGGCCGCACGTCGCAGTCCAAGGAGTACGTGCTGACCTACGTCGGTCGGTACGACCGGCCGGAGCAGTACGCGGACATCATCCTGCGTGCCACGCCGGAGGGCGAGATCCTGCGGCTCAAGGACGTCGCCGAGATCGAGCTCGGCTCGGAGTTCTTCGACATCTACTCGAACATCGATGGCCATCCCGCCACCTCGATCGTGCTCAAGCAGGCGCCGGGCTCGAACGCCAGCGCGGTGATCGAGGAGGTGAAGGCGGCCCTCGAGACCATCAAGGCCGAGTCCTTCCCCCCGGGCATGGACTACCAGATCGCCTATGACGTCTCGAAGTTCCTCGATGCATCGATCGACAAGGTGCTGCACACGCTGCTCGAGGCGTTCGTGCTCGTCTGCCTCGTCGTGTACATGTTCCTGGGCGACCTGCGGTCGACGCTGATCCCCACGCTGGCCGTGCCGGTCTCGCTCATCGGGACGTTCTTCGTCCTCAAGCTGTTCGGGCTGTCCATCAACCTGATCACGCTCTTCGCGATGGTGCTCGCCATCGGGGTCGTGGTCGACGACGCGATCGTGGTGGTCGAAGCGGTCCATGCCAAGATGCGGGACAGGTCCCTGTCCCCGTACGCAGCCTCGATGGAGGTCCTGCACGAGATCAGCGGCGCGATCATCGCCATCACCCTCGTGATGTCGGCGGTGTTCGTGCCCGTGACCTTCGTGCCCGGACCCGTCGGTGCGTTCTACGGTCAGTTCGGCATCACGATGGCCACGGCGATCATCCTCTCGGGGGTCGTTGCGCTGACGCTCACGCCCGTGCTGTGCGCGATGATCCTGAAGCCCCATGCGCATGGTGCCGGTCACGCGCCGTCGGCCCATGCGGGATCCTGGATGCGGGGCAGGGCACGGCAGCTGCTGTTCGGCGTGCCTGCGGTGGGACTCATCGCATGGCTCGCCTTCACGCTGTGGGGGCCGCTGGGCATCCTCATCGCACTGGTTCCCTTGCTGCAGCGCCCGTTCGACCGGCTGGTCGATCGGGTCGTGAACGGCTACGCGGGGGTCCTGCGCGGCATCGTGACCCGCCGTGCGCTCACGATGGCGGTGATCGGTTCGTTCGCGGTCGGCGTGGTGATCCTCAACAGGGGCCTGCCGAGCGGCTTCATCCCCAACGAGGACCAGGGCGTGATCTACGGCATCATCCAGACGCCGGCCGGTTCGACGCTCGAGTACACCAACGCCAAGTCGGGCGAACTCCAGGCCATCGCGAAGGAGCTGCCGGAAGTCGTCTCGGTGACCTCGCTCGCCGGCTACGAGGTGCTGACGGAGGGGCGCGGCTCGAACGCCGGCACCTGCATCATCAACCTGGCCGACTGGGACAAGCGCGAACTCACGGCGCGACAGGTCATCGAGGAACTCGAGACCAGGTGCAGGAAGCTGACCGACGTCAAGGTCGAGTTCTTCGAGCCGCCCGCCGTGCCGGGCTTCGGTGCCGCCGGCGGCTTCTCGATGCGCTTGCTCGACAAGACCAACCGCCAGGACTACGCCGAACTCGGTCGCGTGACGGGTGCCTTCATGGATGCGCTCGGGCAGCGGAAGGAACTCACGGGCCTGTTCACGTTCTTCACGAGCAACTACCCGCAGTACGAACTGGTGATCGACAACGACGTCGCGATGCAGAAGGGCGTGTCCATCGGCAAGGCGCTGGACAACCTGAACATCATGATCGGCAGCACCTACGAGCAGGGATTCGTGCGGTTCGGCCAGTTCTACAAGGTGTATGTGCAGGCTGCGCCCGAGTTCCGTCGCATGCCGAGCGACCT
>JBEGNG010000165.1:0-4498 GCA_041182645.1 Planctomycetota bacterium | reverse complement strand
CGGCGGCAGGCCTCCATGACGGCGGCACGCCCGGCCGTGCGGGGCACCATCGCCAGCTCGACGCGCGGCGTCATCACGTCGCGGACCCGCACCCGCCGGTACCTGATCAGGCGCTGGATGAAGTCCCGCTCGACGGTACCGATCTCACCCTGACGTGCCGAGAGGTCCACAAGCGCATCGAGGTCGCTCTCGGTCACCGGTTGCACACGATCGGCGCGGGTCAGGCGCGCAACCGGCTCGGCCACGAGTCGCGTGATCGCCCAGCGTGCCGGCTTGAGGAAGACGTGAAGGCCGTAGAGGATCGGAGCAAGCAGCAGCACCAGCCGATCCCGGAAGGCATTGGCCGCCATCTTGGGAATGACCTCGCCACCGAGCACGATCGCCACCAGCAGGCCGATGCTGATGCCCAGCTGCCACGCGGGATCGGTCTCGTGCAGGGCGATCACGCTGGCTGCCGCGAAGTAGGCACCGTTGATCGTGATGTTCGACAGCAGGATGGTCGCCAGGAGCCCCGACGGCTCACCGAGCATCGACTCCACGATGGCACTGATGCGGGGATGCGAGCCCTTCAGCTGCATGCGCTCGGCATGCGAGAGCCCGAAGAGCACGGTCTCGCTGGCGCTGCACATGGCGCTGGCGGCAACCAGCGGCGGCAGTGCGGAAACGAGCGACGCGTAGGCGGGATCGATCGCCATGGTCGTCAGCCCCGTTGCGCGCCGGCCTGGTCGGTCACGCGTGCGTGCGCCCGCAGGCGGGCGATGCCTCGGCGCGCCTCGTCCCACTCGCCGTTCGTCCGACCGCGTTCGACAGCCGCACCGAACGCCGACACCAAGGCGTTCCGTTCGGCGGTGATCCAGGCCAGGACCTCGGCCCGGGCCGCGTCATGGCCGCCGTGCCGTTCCTCGATCCACTCCCGGCGCTCGAGCAGCTCGGCCAGTTCCATCGGTGGCAACGGGAGCTCGGTCGACGGTGCGCCGAGCGCAGCGAGGAGCGCCCCTGCCGCCCGGACCGGGTCGAGCAACCGATCGGCGGATTCGTTCATGGCCGCCATGCGCCGTTCGAGCGCCTCGCGCTCCGCAGCATCCCGCGCGCGGTCCGGGTGGAGGCGTGCGGCGGCGGCAAGCCGGGCGCGGTGGACATCGGCGGCGGGCACGGGCCAGGCAGGCACGATGCCGAGCATCGTGAATGGGCACGCTTCGCTCATCCGGTTCCCGCCACCCGCTCGATCTCCTCGACGTTCGTCTCGCCGGCGGCCACGAGCTGCCAGCCGAACTGCTGCAGGCTCGTGAACAGCCCGGTCGAGAGCACGGCCTTCATGTCGGTGATCGTCGGACGCTTCAGCACCACGTCGCGCAACGCGTCGTTGAACTCGAGCACCTCGAACAAGGCGCGGCGGCCGTGGTAGCCGGTGCGCAGGCATGCCGGGCAACCCACCGGGGTGAAGACCTTGGCCATGCCCTTGACGTGCGCCCCCATCTTCAGCGTCTGCGCAGGCGTGGGCGCGATCGGGCGCCGGCACTCGTGGCAGAGCTTGCGCACGAGGCGCTGCGCGATGATGAGCGACATGGCGTTGGCCACCAGGTGGGACTCGACGCCGAGGTCGAGCAGGCGGAAGACCGCGCCGATGGTGTCCTTGGAGTGGACCGTGCTGTACACGAGGTGGCCGGTGGTGGCCGCCTGCAGGCTCACGCTGGCCGTCTCGATGTCCCGGATCTCACCCACGAAGATCACGTCGGGGTCCTGCCGGAGCACGCTCCGCAGGATCGCGCCGAAGGAGTTCCCCTGCTTGTGGTCGATCGGGATCTGCGTGCAGCCGTCGAGGTAGTACTCGACGGGATCCTCGATCGTGATGACGTTGCGCGTCTCGAAGTCGATCTCGCGCAGGCAGCTGTAGGTGGTCGTCGACTTGCCGCTTCCGGTCGGACCGCAGGTCAGCACCATGCCGCTGTCCCGTCGCGCGATGTCGCGCACCTTGCCGTACATCCAGGGCAGCATGCCCAGGTCGGAGAGGCGCGCCGGCGCGTTGCCCTGGTCGAGCACGCGGATGACGAGCTTCTGGCCGTTCATGCTCGGCGTCAGGCTGACGCGGTAGTCGACCCGGCGCCCCAGCACCATGACCCCGAAGTGCCCTTCCTGCACGATGCCCCGCTGCGTGATGTCGATCTCGCAGAGGATCTTGACCACGCCCAGCACGCGCTTGGCCAGGGTCGGGTGCAGGTCGCACGCAGGCACCATCACGCCGTCGACGCGCAGCCGGATCGCCGAGCGGTCCTGCTTGGGCTCCATGTGCAGGTCGGTCGCGCGCGCGCGGAAGCAGGCCAGCAGGAGCAGCTTGAACAGGCGGATGCTCTCGGAGTCCTCGTCCTTGGCGCGGCGCACGCCTGCAGCCGACGCACCGTGGATCGTCGTGCCCTTGCAGTCCATGAGCGCGATCTCGCGCTCGGTGAAGGGCTTCTGCGGCGCCCCATCGATGATGCGGCCGAGCTGCTGCGCGTAGGTCGTGTCGCTCGTGATCGAGCCCGGGTCGAAGTCGATCGTGCCCTGGGCCGCCAACGCCGGTGCGTCGAAGTCCGGCTTGCGCTGGACGAGCACCGGATCCTCGGCGGCGATGGGTTCGAGCGGCGCCACGGCGTCGATGTCGACGAAGCGGAAGTCGGTCGAGCCGACGCGCAGCACGTCGTCGTGCACCAGCGTCTGGTCGACGATGCGGGCACCGTTCACGCGGGTCCCGTTGCGGGACTGCAGGTCACGGACGAGCCAAGTCCCAAGCGTGGGGCCAGGCTCGATCCGGCAGTGCTTGCGGCTCATCGCCTCGTCATGCGGCAACGAGATGACGTTGTCCGGGTGCCGACCGATCGTCAGGCCTGCCTCGTGCAGCTCGACCTTCTGCTGGCCCGTCAACGATCGGAACTCAAGCGATGGCATGGCACTGACCCCCCGAACGCTGGATCACGCAGCACCACCGTCGCCGCCGGCCGAGGGGGGCTTGGGTTCATCGGGGCGGTCGGTCGCGGGACGCGGCGGACGGCTTGGGCCCGTCGAACCGGGCCGCGGGCCGGGGCCACCGGGGCGATCACCCTGGCCGAACCGGGGGCCAAGTGGACCGCGTTCGCTGCTTCCTGGCTGGCTGCCGAAACGCGGTGAGCCCGACGATGGCCCACCTGGACGGGCTCCGCCGGGTCGATCACCCATCGGACGACCGCTGGATCCGCCCGGACCTCGACGAGGATTGCGACTGAACCCGCCACCTCCGTCGCGGCTGCCGGCTTGCCCACCGAGCCCGCGCGGGCCACCCGGGCCGCGGGAGGACGAGCCACCGAGCCCTCGTGGACCGCCAGGACCGCGCGAACCGGATCCGCCGAGTCCTCGGGGTCCGCCCGGGCCCCGGCCACCGCCGCCCATGCCACCGGGTCCTCGAGGCCCGAACGGACCGCGTGGCGCGGGCTTCTCGACGACACCCCCCTTGGGCTTCTTCTGGACCTCGTTGACCACCAGCTCGCGGCCGTGCATCTTCTTGCCCTTCAGGACCTCGATCGCCAATTGACCGCGCTGCTTGTCGCGGAACATGACGATGGCGAAGCAGCGGCTGTTGCCTTCCTTGTCGGTGGCGAGCGCGATGTCCTCGACATCGGGGAATGCCACGAAGAGCGTACGGACATCGTCGGCAGTCGCCTTGCGGTCGAGATTCCCGACATAGACCTTGAACATGCCCATCGTGACCTCCCTGCGCGGCGCGTGCCGTGCGAGCGACTCGCCGGCGGATGCGGGTGCACCGACCTTCCGGATGCTATCGCCGCACCGGCGGCATGCCGCTGGAAAAGAAAAGGGCCCCCTTGGCTTTCACCAAGAGGGCCCATGAAGTCGGCGATGACCTACTTTCCCGCTGAGCAGTATCATCGGCGCCAAGGTCTTAACTGCTGTGTTCGGGATGGGAACAGGTGTGACCCCTTGGCTATCGTCACCGACAAACCCCAGACACGCCTGTCGGCGAGCCTGGAGAGATGACTAGGAAACGGGTGTCGTGCCCGGCCGGTCGGCCGAGACACTCGAGCTCCAAACACGAGTTGCTTGAAGGCTTGGAGCCTGGACACCAGACCGTCTGACGACGGTGGCTGGTAGACAAGGCCAAGCACTTGACCGTTAGTACCGCTTCGCTGAACGCATTACTGCGCTTGCACGTGCGGCCTATCAACCCGGTGGTCTACCGGGGGTCTCTCGTCTTGCGACATGGAATACTTATCTCCGGGTGGGCTTCTCGCTTAGATGCTTTCAGCGATTATCCCTGCCGTACTTAGCTACCCAGCTGTGGACCGAGCGGTCCAACTGGCACACCAGGGGTACGTCCATCCCAATCCTCTCGTACTAAAGATGTATCCCGTCAGTATTCCTGCGCCCATGACAGATAGGGACCGACCTGGCTCACGCCGGTCTGAACCCAGCTCGCGTTCCGCTTTAATGGGCGAACAGCCCAACCCTTGGGACCGCCTTCAGCCCCAGG
>JBEGNG010000164.1:0-4537 GCA_041182645.1 Planctomycetota bacterium | reverse complement strand
GGAGCGGTGTCCTCGAGCTGCTGCCAATTCTGGTTCAGCATGCGCGTCCGGAGGTGGTTGCGGCGACCCATCGCGCGCTGGTCCCCTTCGGCTGACGCGAGGTGGTACCAGCGATAGGCCTCCTTCTCGTCGGCGGGGAGCCCGGTGCCGAACTCGTACATCAGCCCGAGCCGGAACTGCGCCTCGGTGATGCCGCGTTCCGCCGCGTACCGGTACTGCGTCGCCGCCAAGGCGTTGTCCGGAGGGGCATCGAGTCCGAGCTGGAACAGCGCGCCCAGCTGCAGCGCGCCCATCGGCACGCCGAGCTCGACGGCCCGTTCGAAGGCCTCGGCTGCATCCTTCGTATTGCCGATCATGCCTTGGCCCCCATCGGCCTTCAGGATCCCCAGCCGGAACCAGGCCTCGGCGAAGTTCTGCTCCGTGGCCGCGAGCAGCGACTCGTTCGCCGCGATGCGGTCGGCTGGCTGGTTCGCGCTGCCCCTGAGCAGGAACCAGTACTGGTCGTAGAGCGCACCGGGAACGCCGGCCTTGGCCGCCTTCGAGGAGAGTTCGGCTGCCTCCTCGCCGCCGCGGCCCGACTCGACCAGCACGCGTGAGAGCCGCCACTGCGCCGTCGAGTCGCCTGCATCGGCCGCGACACGAAGGTGCTTCTCGGCCTCGGCCGGATTGGGATCGAAGCCGGGTCGACCTTCCTGGCAGAGCACACCCATGCGCAGGTGCGCGCCGCGAAGGCCGGCCTTGGCGGCCAGCGTGTAGAAGTGCATGGCGGTCGGCACATCGACCGGCCCGCCGATGCCGAGCTCGCTCATCTGCGCATAGGCGAAGCACGCACGGGGATCCTCGCCCGCGGCGACCTGCTGCAGCGCGCGGGCCTTGGTCAGGTCCTGGGGCACGAGGACGCCGGCCTCGAGCAGGCTCGCCAGTTCGAAGCAGGACTTGGCGTAACCCGAGGCGATCGCGCGCTCGAACATCGCGACGGCCGTCTTCACGTCGGGCTCCACGCCATGGTTGCCCAGGAGCCGCAGCCCGGCATGGTGTGCGCACTCGGCGTCGCCCGCCTCGCCGGCGCGGATCAGCCGCGCCAGGCAATCGGCCTGTTGCGCCGGGTCATCGAGCAGCATGAGCGCCAGGCGGGAGTTCCCGCGCGCTTCGCCGGCCTCATCGGCCTTGCGGTACCACTCGCGGGCGCCCGGCAGATCCTGCTTCACGGTGCCCCGGCCCTGCGCAAGCAGGTCGCCGAGCACGAGCATGCAGTAGGGGCTGCCGGCCTTGGCGCCTGCGCGAGCCACGCGCTCGGTCTGTTCGGGCAGGGGAACCTGTTCCAGCAGTTCGACCAGCAGCGTTTCGGCGGACTCGCGGTGGCCGCACTCGGCAGCGCGCATGCGCCAGCGCTGGGCGCTGGCCTGGCTGCTGGCATCGCTGCTCAGGTCCTCGAAGTGGCCGACCAACTCGAGCGCCGCCTCACGGGCATTGACACGGTCCTCGGAGAGCGCAGCGCGCTCCAGCAGTGCCAGCGCCTTGGTCACGTTGCGGTCGACGCCGTCACCGGTCAGGTACGCCTGGCCGTCGGCCAGCATCTGGGCGGGCGTCTGGCGGCCCCGGATGGCGATGATGGTCGCCGTGGCCGCCGTGGCGACGGCGACACCGGTGGCGACAGCCACGATCGTGCGGCGGGAAACGGGCATTTCCGGAGTCTAGCGAGACCCGGGCCCGGATCAATGCTCCGTCGGTTCGTTCTTCGTCCCGTCCTCCGCGACTTCGACGGCGGCGGGTCCGGGAAAGAGCAGGCTCAGGCCCACCGAGCCGCCCAGGATCGCCGCGATGACCGACAGCGTGACGAGCGGCGGGGCGTGGATCCCCATCGGCTGCAGGATCAGCTTCACGCCGATGACCGCGATCAGGATCGCGAGCCCGGGCTTCAGGAAGCGGAACGCCCCGAGCAGGCTCGCCACCGCGAAGTACAGCGCGCGCAGGCCGATGATGGCCATGATGTTCGAACTGAACACGAGGAAGGGGTCCTGCGTGATGCCGAAGACGGCGGGGATCGAGTCGACCGCGAAGACGAGGTCGCTGACCTCGACGATCAGCAGCACCGCCAGCAGCGGCGTCGCCATGAGCCGACCGGCCTGGCGCGTGAAGAAGCGCTCGCCGTCGTACGCATCGCTGATCGGGATGATGCGGCGCATCAGGCGCAGTGCCCGGCTGCGCGAAGGGTCGACGTCGGGTTCATCGTCGCCGCTGCGGAGCATCTTCACGCTCGTGAGCAGCAGGATCGCGCCGAAGACGTACATCGTCCAGGTGAACAGCTTCAGCAGCGCGAGTCCGCCGGCGATGCAAGCGCCGCGCATGAGGACCGCACCGAGGATGCCCCAGAACAGCACGCGCGGCTGGCTTTCGCGCGAGACCTTGAAGCGGTCGAAGATCAGCGCGAACACGAACACGTTGTCGATCGACAGCGACTGCTCGACCAGGTAGCCGGCCAGGTACTGCGCGCCCGCGTCGGCGCCCAGCGTGGCCCAGATGCCCGCGCCCACGAGCATGCCCAGCGCGACCCAGAACGCGACCATGCGCAGGGCCTCGCGCATGGCGATCTGGTGCGCGGTGCGGTGCACGAGCTTGAGGTCGGCGACGATCGCGATGGCCACGCCCACGATGAACGCCGCCCACACCCACAGCGGGACCTGCAGCGTGGCCGTGGCCGCCTGGGCCGTGCTCTCGTCGGGGGCGATCATGGGCGGCGCAGTGTAGGCGCGTTCACAGGTCGATCTGGATGCCGAGCTCGACCATGCGGCCCGGCGGGATCGAGAAGTGCAGCGGGTTGTTCGAGCCGGCCTGCGACATCGTGCAGAAGAGCCGCTTCTGCCAGCCCGCGAGTTCGCTGTGCCCGCGCGGGGTCAGGATCGTCCGCCCGAGGTAGTAGGTGGTCGAGCCTTCGCGGGATTCAAGGCCGTGCTGCGCGGCGAGCTTGGTCAGCCGCGGTACGTCGACCGATTGGTTGAACCCGTGCTGGCAGCGCACGCGGAAGAACCCGTCGCGCAGTTCCTCGACCTGGACCTGCTCCTCCTCGGCCACGCGCGGGACGGGTGCCGTGCGGATGCTCATGATGGCCACGTGCTGGTGCAGGATCTTGTTGTGCTTGAGGTGGTGCAGCAGCGTCGGCGGAACGCCTTCCTCGCTCGGGGTCAGGAAGATCGCCGTGCCCTGCACGCGCGGCACCGGATGGGTGTCGAGGGAGTTCAGCAGGGCATCGAACGACAGCACCTGCTTGTTGAACTTGGCACTCAGCACCTGGCGCCCGCGGTGCCAGGTCCACATCAGCGTCAGCATGCCGGCGGCGATCGACAGCGTGAGCCAGCCGCCGCTGGGGATCTTCAGCATGTTGGCGCCCAGGAAGAGCAGGTCGACGCTGCCCAGCACCACCACGAAGATGCCGCAGCGGATGGGGCCCCATCCGTTGCGGTACTTGTAGACCGTGAACAGCAGCGTCGTCATCAGCATGAGCATCGACACGCTCAGGCCGTAGGCATCGGCCAGCGCCATGCTGCGCCGGAAGATGAGCACGAGCAGGACGCAGGCGATCATCATCACCAGGTTCAGCAGCGGCACGAAGATGTGCCCCTCGTGGTCACCGGTGTGGAGCACGCGCAGGCGCGGCAGCAATCCGAGCTGGACGGCCTGGTGCGTCAGGCTGAACAGCCCGGTCAGGATCGACTGGCTCGCGATGCAGGTCGCGAGGGTCGCGAAGATGACCAGCGGGATCAGGCCCCACGACGGCGCGAGCCGGAAGAACGGCTGCTCGATCGTCATGTCCTGCAGGTACATCGCGCCCTGGCCGAAGTAGTTGAGCAGCAGGCTCGGCATGACGAGCCCGTACCAGGCCGCGCGGATCGGGAACCGGCCGAAGTGCCCCAGGTCGGCGTACAGCGCCTCGCCGCCGGTGATGCAGAGCATCACGCTGCCCAGGGCCACGAAGCACTCGCGCGGGTGGTTGCGCGCGAGATCGAGCGCGTGCACCGGGTTGATCGCCGACAGCACGCTGGGTTCCATCAGGATGCCCCGGATGCCGAGCAGGCCCATGACCGTGAACCACGCGAGCATGAGCGGACCGAGCCATGAACCCAGTGCCGCCGTGCCGAAGCGCTGCACGCTGAAGAGCGCGACCATGATCACGCAGGTCACCGGGATCACGAACGTCGTCAGGTCGGGCGAGATGACCTCGAGGCCCTCGACCGCACTGAGCACCGAGAGGCTCGGCGTGATGACGCCCTCGGCATACAGCAGGGCCGCCCCGAGCAGCCCCATGATGAAGAAGGGCATCGGCAGGGACCGCAGGCCCTTGCCCTTCTCCGGGAGCAGCGAGAGCAGGGAGAAGATCCCGCCTTCGCCGCGGTTGTCGGCCTGCAGGACCAGCCAGGCGTACTTGATCGCGATGACGATGGTCAGCGACCAGAAGAACAGGCTCAGCACGCCCAGCACCGTCGATGGGTCGCGCGGCATCCCGTGGTGGGCCGAGAGCGACTCCTTGATGGCGTACAGG
>JBEGNG010000163.1:0-6178 GCA_041182645.1 Planctomycetota bacterium | reverse complement strand
GCATGAGGCTACCCTGCGCGCCATGGTCTTCACCGGTGCCGTGATCGTGCTCTCGCTCCTCGTGCGCGCCACCGATGGTCCTTCGGCGCACGTGCCGGCCCCGAACGCACCGTCCCCGACCGTGCCCGGGCTCTCGAAGCCGGTCGAGGTTGCCTTCGATGGCTTCGATGTGCCCACGATCGTCGCAGCCGACGAGAACGATGCGGCGCGTGCCCTCGGCTTCGCCCACGCCACCGATCGCTTCGCGCAGATGGACATGATGCGTCGGTTCGCCGCAGGAGAGACCGCGGAGTTGCTCGGACCGGGTGCGGTCGACGCCGACATCGACCGCCGCAACCTGCGTGGCCGCGAGGTCGCTCGTGCATGCGTCGAACGGCTCGATGCGCGCAAGCGGGGCATCCTCGAGGCGTACGTGCAGGGCGTGAACGCCGGCATCGGTGCGCTCCCGGCACCACCGATGGAGCACATGCTGCTGGGCATCTCGCCGCAGCCGTGGAAGGCCGAGGATTGCGCGCTCGTCTACCTCTCGATGTTCCATGCCCTCGCGCGCACCGGACGCGCCGATGCGATCTACGCCGAGGCGTTCGAGCGCCTGCCGGGCCCGGTCCTCGACTTCATCGGTTCGCCACTCTCGCGCCTGGATTGCCCGGTCCTGCCGGAGGCCAGTCCGCCGGCGATGCCGCCCATTCCGGGCGCCGACGTGATCGACCTGCGCAGCATCGACCGCGCGCTGCTTGAACCACCGGTGAAGCCTGCCAAGGACGCTGCGCCCGGGAAGGACCAGGGTGGCGGCAGGAAGGCCAAGCGCCCGAAGCCCGACGACTCGGGCAAGCCCATCTCCCTGCACGGGTGGACCGACGCGCTGCACGGACTGTGGGACGAGCGCGCAGCCTTTGCCGGCAGCAACGGCTGGGTCGTCGCGGGCTCGCGCACCAAGGATGGCCGCGCGATCCTCGCCAACGATCCGCACCTCATGATCACCGCGCCCATCCTCTGGTACCGGTGCCGCATGCAGTGGCCAGGCGTCGACTGGACCGGCCTCTCGATCCCTGGCGTGCCCGGCATCGTGATCGGCGGCAATGCGCATGTCGCCGTCGGCTTCACGAACACGACCGGGGATTTCGAGGACATCGCGATCATCGACGTGGATCCAGCGGATCCAGGGCGGTACATGCTCGCCGACGGCACGAGCGAGCCCTTCACGCTCGAGCCGCAGTCCATCGCGGTACGCGGGAGCAAGCCGGTTGAGTTCATGCGACGCATGACGCGGTGGGGGGCCGTCACGGGCCAGCTGCGATGCCCCGATGGCGTCGAGCGGCCGTTCGTCACGCTGTGGGTCGGTGCCCGGCCCGATGCGATCAACTTCGAGGTGCTCGACATGGCCCACGCCCGCTCGGCCCGCGAGGCGGTGGACCTGCTCGCTCGTTGGTACGGCCCGAGCCAGAATGCGATGATCGCAGACCGGGACGGGCACGTCGGTTGGGTCGTCACCGGCTGGATTCCCGACCGTCGCGGCCATGACCCGCGTCGGACCTGGCGCCCAGCCATCGACGGTGATCCGTGGCGCGGGGCCATCGATCCCGCGAAGCGCCCGATGGTGCTCGATCCGGCCTCGGGTGTGATCGTCACGGCCAACCACCGAACGGTGCCGATCGAGCAATGCGCCGTGCTCGGTTCCTACTGGGCCCATCCCGAGCGCGCCCACCGCGTGCACGAGCTGCTCGCCGAGCCGGTCACGCTCGATGAACGACGCATGCTCGACGTGCAGCTCGACACGGAACTCGTCGGCCTGCGGCCCTATCGCGATCTTGCGTTGGCCGTGCTTGATGCATCGGGCGGCGGGCCCATGGCGACGACCCGCACCTGCATCGCCGGGTGGAACGGTCGTGCGGATGCGGACCAGCCGGCGGTCGCCGTGCTCTCGGCGTTCCAGCGGGCGCTCGAGCGGCGCTTCGCTGCGGCCCTCATCGCGTGGATGCGTCAGCAAGCCGGAGCGCCGCTGCCCGGTCTCGAGATCCGTGCGGTCCACGATGAACCGTGGCTGCGCGTGCTCGAGTCCCGCCCGCCGAACTGGCTCCCCTCGGGGTTCAAGGACTGGGACGGCTTCATCCGGGCCGCGCTCGAGGAGGCGCTCACCAAGGAGCCCGGCTCGGCGCCATGGGGCGAGCGCAACAAGGCCAAGTACGCGAGTCCGGTTGCCGATGCGGTGCCCGCGTTCCTCAAGCCGACCTTCACGCTCGATGATGGTCCACAGCCGGGGCACGGCCGCGCCGTCCGCGTGCAGACGCCGCGAGCCGCGGCGAGCGCCCGGTACATCGTCAGCCCGGGGCGTGAGTCGCAGGGGATCCTTCAGACCCCGGGTGGGCAGTCTGGCGACCCGAAGTCACCGCACTACCGAAGCCTGCACGAGGAATGGCGAACCGGCGTGGCGACCCCGCTCCTGCCGGCGGATCCGGCTCGTCGCGTGACGCTCGTGCCGTCCGGCTGACCCTGTCCGTGGTCATCCAAATCCGCGGTTCAGGATGGATGCGGGGGATGCACCGCGATACAGTTGCCCCCGGCAAAGGTTGTGTTGCGACACGGTTCCGCTTCATCCCAGACCAGGAGACAGAGCATGGCATCCACCCGTGACATCGTCGGCGCGTTCCTTGCATCCATCACCATGGCGCTCGGCTTCGGGCTCGCGCCTGCATCGGCCCAGGTCGACCCTGCGCCGCTCTCGCCCGTGAAGCAGTTGCTTGAACAGGGCGCTGACATCAAGTTCGACCCGTTCAGCGTGCTCGTGCGATTCGACCTCGCGGCCGACCCTGCGGCCATCGAGCGCGCCATCGCCCTCGTTGATGGTCGCGTGGCGCAGGTCTATGACGTCGTGCCCGGCCTTGTGCACCTGGAAATCGGCGTTCCGGTGGATCGCGCCCTGGCCGCACTGAACCAGCTGAAGTGCGTGCGGTACGCCGAGCCGGATTGGGTCTGCAAGGCCACCTCCGTGCCCAACGACCCGAGCTTCGGCAACCTGTGGGGCATGCGCAACACCGGGCAGACCGTCAACAGCGACCCGGGCGTCGCCGGCGCCGACTCGCGCGCGCACCTGGCGTGGGACTCGTTCACGGGCAGCTCGACGTTCGTCGTCGCGATCATCGATGATGGCACGAACCGAACCCATCCCGACCTCGCCGCCAACATGTGGACCAATCCCGGCGAGATCGCCGGCGACGGCATCGACAACGAAGGCAACGGCTACGTCGACGACACCTGGGGATACGACTTCTACCAGCGCGACAGCGACCCGACCGGGACCGGGCACGGCACCCACACGGCCGGCACGGTCGGCGCGGTGGGCAACAACGGCGTCGGCGTGGCCGGCGTCATGTGGAGCTGCAAGCTCATGGCGCTGCGGTTCCTCGGCCCCAACGGCGGGGTGACCTCGGACGCCATCCTGTCGGTGCAGTACGCCAATGGCAAGCGCGTGCGCGTCTCGAACAACTCGTGGGGCGGCGGCGGATTCTCCCAGGCGCTCTACGACGCGATCAACGCAGGCAAGGCGGCCAACCACCTGTTCGTCGCCGCATCAGGCAACAGCGGGATCAACAGTGACACCTCGCCGGCCTACCCGGGGGCCTACAACCTCGACAACATCATCAACGTGGCTGCCACCGACAACAACGATGGCCGCGCGTCGTTCTCGAACTACGGATCGACCACGGTCGACATCGGTGCTCCGGGCGTGAACATCCTCTCGACCTACGGCACCAACGGATACTCGTACCTCAACGGCACCTCGATGGCGTGCCCGCACGTGGCCGGTGCCGTGGCGCTCGTGACGGCTGCGAATCCCACGCTGACGTACGCGCAGGTGCGCAGCCGCATCCTGTCGACCGCGCGCCCCGTGGCGTCGCTCAGCGGTCGGTGCGTGACCGGCGGTGTCGTCGACATCGCTGCGGCGATCGCCGGCGGGGGCGGCGGCGGCACCAACACCGCACCGACCGTCGCGATCAGTTCGCCGACGAGCGGTGGCTCGTTCACGGCCGGAGCGGCCATCACCTTCACCGGCACCGCGACCGACACCCAGGACGGCAGCCTGACGGCATCCATGACCTGGTCGTCGAGCCTGCAGGGCACGATCGGCACGGGCGCCACGTTCACGAGGACGGACCTGATTGCGGGCACGCACGTGATCACCGCGCGGGCCACCGACTCGGGTTCGTTGCAGGGCTCGGCCAGCGTGACCATCACCGTGACCTCGGGTGGTTCGGTGCCCGCTGCCCCGAGTGGACTGGTGGTGACGGTCTCAGGCACGACCGTCACCGTCCGCTGGACCGACAACTCGTCGAACGAGACCGGCTTCACGGTGCGTCGTCAGCAGCGGGTCGGCAGCACCTGGACGACCGTTGGCGCTACTCGGTGCAAGCCTTCAACGCCACGGGCACGTCGGCCTGGACCGGCTGGGTGCAGGCCAATGTGAACTGACCCCGGTCAGCCATCCTTGAACGACCTTGAGCGAGGCGCACGGGCGCCTCGCTTTTCATGTGGTGGACCTTGGCGCAGTGGTCGTGGCCATGCGCGGTCAGGGGCTGCTCACGTCGAACCTGCCGGTTCAGTTCCGTCCGCGATCCGGCGCGCGGTAGCTCTCGCGCGGCGACGAGACCTTCGCGGTACGGTCCGTCGGTTTCAGGCCCCGGTCCTGCGCGGCCGCGCGGAAGATCTCGAAGGTGGTCGCGTTCAGGAACCGCGTGATGTCCTTCTGCATCCCCACCAGCGTGTCGTGCAGAGCGCATGGTTCACCGACCCCGCAGACCCCGCCGCCGAAGGGACAGGTGTGACTGTGGTTCTCGCGTTCGAACAGGGCGTGGACCTGCTTGAGCGTGATCTCGGCGGGTGGGCGTGCCAGCGCGTAGCCGCCGCCCGGGCCCGGAGCGCCGGCAACGATGCCCGCTTGCGAGAGCGTGGACAGGATCTTCGCAACCATCGGTGCGGGCAGGCCGCGCTGTTCGGCGATCTGCATCGCGGAGAGGCGGGTGGTGCCGTTGTCCCACACTTCGGCCAGGCGACTCAGGGCCCCGATCGCGCGTTCGGTTTGCTTGCCGTACATGGGTCCTCCTTCGTTGACTCCCGGACTGCGCGGCCAGGCCGGCCGCGGCTCGTGTGGACGAACCTTGATTGGATCCCCCGAACCCCCGGATCCTTGAACAATCGTGTCCAGGCGAGACGGAATCAAGTATACGGATGTCAGGAATTCGCCCCGGACCGTGAAGCACGTCACCCCCAGCGCATCCTCCGGTGGAGGACGCGCTGGGGTGACCGAATGTGGGGCGTTGAACTCAGGCCCGCCGACGCCGCGCGCCGATGCCGGCCGCGAGGCCGAACAGCGCCAAGGCGCCGGGTGCCGGCACGTAGCTGAAGGTCATGTCGATCTGCCCGCCGCCGCTGGCAAACGTGTTGCCGTTCATGCGCACCAGCAGCACGCGACCCTCGAAACTCAGGTCGGCTTGGTTGAAATCGCCGACCGAGGTCGCGCCGACCAGGGTGAAGGACTCGACGAGGACATCCTGAGGCAGCGTCACGCGGATGGTCTGGGTGCCGCCCAGCGTGATCTGGGGGATGCCCGAGACGTCGGACTGGATCGTGAGCGACGATTCGGTCAGGTCGACGCTGAACGCCGCGTAGCCGCCGATTTCGGGTGTGAAGGCCCGGTAGTACTCGGGCAGCAGCGCGCTGCACAGGGCATTCCGGTCGTCGATCACGACGCCGTTGCGGATCCAGGCGAAATTGGAGACGGAGCCGACGATTGCGGCATGCGAGCTGGAGGCAGCGACGAGGGTAGTCGCCACCACGAGCATCGCTCGTGGAACAGAAAACATGCTTTTCCTCTCTCGAAACGGGATGGATGGAGGTGCCCCGAGAACTCCTCGCGGGGCTCCGGAACGTGCCACCGCAGCCTCGACTGGCAAGCGCAAGTCCGGCAGAATCAGGAAGATGCAAGGATGGCGCGCCCTGCACGGCCTTGCGGATGATCGTTCCGTCCGGTCGGGTTGGGATGGGGGAAGCATCACCCCTCAATCGAACTCCTAGCATCCGGCGGGCGTTGAGCCGCGTCAGCCACACCCATGCCCAGCCAGCTCCTTCCATCGACGATCGCCCTCCTCGACGAAGTGAGTCGTCAGGTCGGGGGAACGCTTCC